>NZ_CAMLGT010000059.1 GCF_946479605.1 uncultured Lacibacter sp. | reverse complement strand
TCTAAGCAAACAATTTTACAACCGGTACGGTAACCGGGATCGATCGCCAGAATACGTTTGCTGCCCAATGGACTGCTCAATAACAACTGACGTAAATTTTCTGCAAACACGGTAATCGCTTCTTCATCGCCTTTTTGTTTTAACTGCGAACGGAATTCTGTTTCAAGGCTTGGTTGCAGTAAACGTTTATACGCATCTTTAATGGCACGCTTCACCTGTGCAGTAGAGTCGTTCATGCCTTTTACAAACAAACCATCAACCAATTCAATCGCCAGCTCTTCCTCCGGTTCAATACTCATTTTTAAAATGCCTTCGGTAAAACCACGAAGTATGGCAAGAATACGGTGCGAAGGAATTTTATGTACGGGTTCACTGAAATCGAAATAGTCTTTGTATTTAGCACCTTCTGTTTCTTTGTCTTTTATCACACTGCTTTTCACCAAAGCTTGGTCTTCAAAAAACTTACGCAGCTTGGCACGCACATTGGCATCTTCATTCACCATTTCAGAAATAATATCTCTTGCGCCCTGCAATGCATCGTCTGCACTCGCTACTTTGTCATTTATGAATGTTGCTGCCTGTTCAGCTACATTTATGTCTTTCTGTTCGAGCAAGAGCAACGCCAAAGGCTCCAGCCCGTTTTCACGTGCTGTTTGTGCTTTTGTTTTACGCTTGGGTTTGTATGGCAGATAAATATCTTCCAGTTCGTTCAATGTTGCAGCTTTGTCAATTTTTTCCTGCAACGCTTCCGTCATCTTACCCTGTTCGGTAATTGTCTTTTCAATAAATGCTTTTCGCTCAGTAAACTCTTTCAGGAATTTTGCCTGGTCCTGTATCTGCTGAATGGCTACTTCGTCGAGGTTGCCTGTTTTATCTTTCCGGTAACGGGCAATAAACGGTATGGTAGCACCTTCGTTCAATAATTCAATCACAGCCTCAACCTGCTGCACACGCAGGCTCAAAAGGCCTGCAATCTTTGATGAAAACTCTGTCATTCTTCTTCAGTTAAACTTGTTAAAAGGGGATGCAATATAGGGGGGCTTGGGTAGAAAAAAAAGTTGTTCATATCAAACCATCTGCTTCTGTTTTTCATACAAACACATGACGGGTTTATGACAAAAAACATCGTTATGGTAAAAAAAGAACAATTGACCATTCATTCATCATAACTTTTTTACCACTCTTCAAAACAAGCATGTTAAAACGCAGCATAACATAAACATGTGATGTCAAATTATTAATAGTGTACGTTATTCGCACACTGTTAAAACTGGTCGTAAAAAAAACTGGCGGTCAGTAATTATTAATCACATTAAACCTTATCATTCATGACAAGAGAAAACCTCCGGGTTCTTCTTGCGTTTGTGATTGGTCTGTTCTGTGTTGCTTTTGTGCAGGCGCAAAATGTAACTGGAAAGATCACTTCGCAAACAGGAGAGCCGCAACCTTTTGCCACTGTACAGGTAAAAGGCACACAAACCAGTACAACTGCTGACGTACAAGGAAACTATTCCATCAAAGCAAAACAAGGGGATGTATTAATTTTTTCCAGCACTTCGTTTGAACGTAAAGAAGTGATGGTTGATGCTGCTGTAATGAACGTTACTGTAACAGCAATTGTAAGTGCATTAAAAGAAGTGGTTGTTACCGGCTATTCAGCACGGTCAAAACGTTCAAACATCGGATCGGCAACTACAGTAATGATCGATGACATCCGCACGCAACCCATTGCATCATTCGATCAGATACTGCAAGGGCAGGCTCCGGGATTGAATGTGAAATCAGGTTCAGGTCAACCGGGACGTAATGCCGATCTGATTATTCGTGGCCGAACATCAGTGAACGGTTCTGTTGATCCGCTTTACATTGTTGACGGGGTAGAAGTAAGGCCCGGCGATTTCAGCACGATTAACCAAGGCGATTTTGAAAGTGTATCTGTATTGAAGGATGCAGCATCAACTGCTATCTACGGTTCACGTGGCGCCAATGGTGTAATTGTTGTTACAACTAAGAAAGGTAAAAGCGGTAAAGTTCGTTTTTCTTACGATGGACAAATTGGTGTATCAACTTTACCCGAAAACAAACTTAAGCTGATGAACACACAGGAGAAGCTTGATTTTGAAATGAACATTGCAGGTAATCCATGGGGCTGGAGTCCGGCTGAAGTGGCTGAGTTCCGCAATGTAAACACAAACTGGAACGATGCTGTTTTCCAGGATGGAAAAATGCAATCGCACCAGGTAAGTGCAAGCGGTGGTAACGAAAAAACAACCTTCTACACTTCGTTCAGTTATTTCGACCAGGAAGGTGTAACTCTTAACACCGGCTTAAAACGTTACAATGGCCGTTTAAATCTTTCGCATGCAGAACGTGATATAAAGTTTGGTGTAAATCTTTCTGGTGGTTGGTCAAAATTCCGTGGCACGTTTGAAGGTGATCAGAGTATTGGTTCGCCGTTAAACACGGTGATATGGGCATTGCCTTATGAAAAAGTGTATAACGATGATGGTACTTATGCAAACTCAGTACAGTTTCCCTTCTGGCTTAATCCTGTTGAAGAACTGCTGGTGAATGGCGATAACAGCTGGCAATTAAAATCAACAGGTAATGTGTTTGTAGAATATAATTTTCCATGGATCAAAAATCTTACCTACCGTTTGAATGCCGGTGGTGATTATTCACAAACAGAAGCATTTGGGATAACAAAGAACGGAACTCAGGCTGCTGCACAGAATGCTGCATTCGGTAGTACGTTTGCCGGTGAAGGTGCTATTGCAAGAAGCCTTGACCGTCGTTTCCGTTCAACGATCACCAATAGTCTTACATACAAAACTTCGTTTGGCACAAACGATGATCATACTCTCACTACTTCATTGTTTACGGAGTACATCCGTCGCAGAGGACGCAGTTTCAACTTTACAGGTTATGGCTTGCTGCTTCCGTTTGATAATGAAGCAGGTCTTGTTGCCGGTACTGCTGCCAATGGATATATTCCCGTTGTTGGTGGAGGCTTTCCTGAAAACAGTTCATTGCTTTCTTATTTCGGAACAGCTGATTATTCATTCCGTAACAAATATTTCCTCACACTTTCAGGAAGAACAGATGGTTCATCACGCTTAAGCCCTGATAACCGCTGGACACAATACGGATCTGTTGGTGCAGGCTGGCTTATTTCAGATGAATCATTCTTTAAAGTAAATGCTATCAACTACCTCAAGCTGCGTGCAAGTTTTGGTGCAGTAGGTAATCAAAATGGTATTGGCGAATTCCCGTATGTTCAACAATATGGCCGTGGCACTTATGGTGGCCAGGGTACATTAAGCATTAACCGTCTTGGTAATGCTGAACTCACATGGGAAAAAAGAAGAACAGCAAATGTGGGTTTGGAAATGGAGTTCTTAAAAAGCCGTATAAAAGCAACTGTTGATTATTATAACAGCTTAACAACAGGATTGTACTTTGAGCCGAACACACCTGCAACCAGTGGTGGTAACCGCACCATCCTTGCAAATAATGGCAGCATGGAAAACCAAGGTGTGGAAGTAAGTCTTTCGTTCCGGATCATTGATGCAAAAGATTTCAAATGGACCTTTGATGCAAACTATGCATACAATAAGAACACCATTAAATCATTGCCTGATAACCAGACATTCCAGTTGTTCAAAAGCTTCCAGGCATTGCAGGTGGGCAAACCTTTGAACAGTTTTTATCTTGTTCAATACGCAGGTGTTAATCCCGCCAATGGTAATTCGCAATACCTGAAAGCAGATGGTAAAACACTTACAGAAGATTACGATGCAAATGATCTGACAGTATTAGGTACAAGTGATGCGCCGCACAACGGTGGCTTTACCAATACCTTTAACTTTAAAGGTATTGAGCTGTCGGCGTTCTTTGTGTACTCACAAGGCAACTACGTTTATAATAATGCTCGTTACAATGTAGAGTATTATCAATACACAACTTCCGGTTTTTCACGCAATGCATTAAGTGCATGGACAACCCCAGGACAGGTTACAAACTTCCCACGTATAGATGAAGCCACACAGGGCCAAACAACACGTTTCCTTGAAAAAGGTGATTTCCTTCGTTTGCGCAATGTGATGCTTTCATATTCCTTACCAAAGAGTGTAACGCAAAAACTGAAAATACAGGGCTTGCGTTTGTTTGTGCAAGGACAAAACCTGTACACATGGCATAAGTTCCAGGGATGGGATCCGGAAGTATCAACCATTGTTAACTCAGATGCTAATTCAAATGCAGCTGTAAGTGGTGCACAATATCCATCGTTACGCAGTATGAACTTTGGATTGAATTTAAATTTTTAATGAACGAAATTTTTAAGATATGAAGATGACACTAAAAACAGGTGCTTTCATGTTTGTGCTATTCCTTACCGGATTCATGGCATGTAAGAAACCTTTGGATACAGTACCTGATACTTCATTAACGGACCTCAAGACCTTTGATGATGTACGCAGTGCTTTACGTGGTGCATACGATGGTTTTCAGAGCAATAACTATTACGGAAACCCTGGTGCATCAGGAACAGCCAGCGGCTGGAGTGCTTTACCCGATCTGATGGGTGATGATTTTGTTGAGGCTCTTGAAAGCCTTGGTAACTGGAATATCATGAGCGAAATGATCTATGCTTCTGATAACGGAACTGCAGCAGCAATCTTTATTCAACCGTATGAAATTATTTCACGGGTGAACAACTTGCTGAAATTTGTTGAAAAATACGAAACTGGTGATACGGAGCTGGAAGCAAAACGCATTAAAGCACAGGCATTGGCCATACGTGCCCATGCTCACTTTGATCTGATGCGGTATTTTGCTCCTGAGTTTGGCCGTAACTCAACCGCTTTAGGTGTACCGTTTGTAACAGTTTTTGATCCGCAAAAGCCGTTCGCTAATCTGCCTGCACGAAACACAGTAAAAGAAAACTACGATGCAATATTGAAAGATCTGAGTGATGCATTGGTTGCTTTCCGTGATGGTGGAAATACAACAGGCAACACATCACGCAATTATATTGACAGTGTGGTGGTGTATGCAATGCGGGCACGTGTAAACTATTATGCTTCCGATTGGAATGCTGTAATAGCAGACGCAAATATTGCGTTGTCTTTACGTCCTGTTGGTAATTCTGCAAACTATATAGCTGCTTTTTCTACAGCAGGCGAAACAGCACCTTCGTCAGAAGTTTATTGGGCAATCCCTTCTGACAATGCGTTACGTCCCGGGGGAGCCATTAGTGGAACAAGTCCTAACTATCGGGTAACCGCTGCCATGGGTGCAATTCTGTTGGGGCAGGGAGGTGCTTATGCAGATCCTGGTATCAATCGTTTTAACCAAGCAGGACTTGGAGGTGTGCAACGCACACTTTGCTGGAAATATCCCGGCATCCGCAGTTTTAAAGTATTCCGTGCGGGTGAGTTATTACTGATGCGTGCCGAAGCAAAACAACGTACTAATGATCCAACTGCATTAACTGATCTGAATGCATTGCGCACCAACCGAGGTGTGGCCAATGGTGCAGAAGCTGGTGCTGCTTTATTGAATGCGATCCTGCTGCAACGCCGTGTTGAGTTGCTGGGCGAAGGTCATCGCTGGTTTGATATCCGTCGGTCAACCAAAACCATTGTTCGTGCAGAGTGCGGTGTGGCTAATGGCTCAAGAGCTGATAACTGCAACATTACATCTACGTCAAGAGCATGGACGTTCCCGATTCCTTTCAATGAAATAAAAGTGAACCCGAACCTCCAGCAGAACCAAGGTTATTAAGTAAGTAAAGTGCAATAGACAAAGCTGTTCGGGTTTTCCTGAACAGCTTTTTCTCATTACGGCTGTTGCTGCTCTTCCTGTTGTGGAAGATGCGTATTCAATACTTCTTCGATCCTTTCATGCAACACCGTAGAGGACGAGGTCACCCAATCGGGCAAATCATAGCCATCCACAATCTTCCACAAACTGTCTTCCTTGTGCATTTTAAACAGTAGCCTGTTTCCACGCTCATCGGCTACGTCTACGGAAAAGAGACCTTCCTGTAATCCACCAAGTTTCCTGAAATTAAATTCACGCAAGCGTCCGTCTGCTTTTATCAGCCGGGTAAATTGAATGTTTTTTGTTACCTGTAGTTTCATCAGTAAGTAAGTTTTTAAGTTGTGTACAGCCCTACTGATGTGGATATGGGATAACAGAATAAAAGCAAATCCCGTGCTTAACTCAAAATTTGTGGAAAACTCCACCACTAATCTTTTAAAATACGTGCTTCTTTGATAATGTCGATCTGGGGGAATTTATTGATGAACCATTTATTGCCTTTAAAATAAATGGAATCGGCAGGTTTCATGGCATCATTACCGTATTCAGAAAAGAACTGGCGAACAACGTCCATGCCAATTATGACTTTTGCGAATGGAACAAAACCTTTTACATTGCCTGTGCTGATGGTATCGTAGGTGAGATTATTGCGGAGGTTAATAAACACCGATGTTTTACGTGTGTTGGGGGCGCCTCTTGAAAAGCATAATGTGCTGTCGGTATTTGAGCCAACAACAGGTTCGTCTTTCAGATTTTTTCCCTGCCAGAAAATGTTCTTCTGTTTATCCTCGCTTACTCCAAACTGAACAAGATAGTCTTTGATGACACGGAAAATAACCGTGTTGTTATAATAACCGCTGCGGATCAGCTGGTAAAACCGATCGGCTCCAAGGGGCGACCAGTTGCGGTAAACCTCCACTGTGAAATTGCCTTTTGATGTTACAAACTCCGCTTTAAATGTTTCAGGTGCTTTTAGTTTCAACAGGTTGGCATCTGTTTTTAATACCTGTGCATTTGCCTGTGTAAGCAAAAAAGAAGTAAATATAAAAAGCAGGAATGATCTCATGTTGAATAGTTGATGCTGAAAATTACAAAGCTTTCGGTAAAGAGGTTGCAATAAAAAATCCTCACAACTTAACTGTGAGGATTTTCTTTGTATAGTTTTTAGTAGCGCAAAGAACAGAAACAATGTACAAAGGATTCTGTGATTCTTACTTCTTACATCATACTTCATTTCTTCACCACGCCGCCTTTCTTACTGTCAACAGTAATTGCGTATTTACCACTGCCTTGCACGATCCAGCGAACAGTTACAGTTGACATGCCGGGTATGTTTGCCACTTCGATCTGTTCAGGATTGGTTGTTTGCTCCCTTGTAATGTTGAGGTCTGCATTTTCAACAATCATACCTGCAACTGGTTTAGCTCCACTGATGGAAATATAATCGGGGCGTTCAATTTTATATTTCAGATCATGGCTGCTGTGCGTGGGCATAATACGGTTGTTTGAAATTGTTGCTGTGATCTCTTTCAATCCATTGCCCAGGTCTTTTTCGGTAACGGTATCAATTTTTAACGAAGGCGTGTGATAAGCATGGTAGATAGTGAATGCCATGTTGCGGTGTGCATCACTCTCTAACAAAAAGCCGGGATGTGCACGGCCAAAGTTTTTCTTGAAACCGCCGATTTCAATTTTGCCATACTGTGGATGATCATATTCATGCCAATCAACAAATGCATCTTTGAACAACAGGTACCGGTCGAAATTAAAATTGCTGTTATCCTGCGGGTTACGGGTGGCATCTTTGTTGAACATTAAATAAGGTGTCCATAATTCATTGGAGTAAGTGTAGATACCACGGCCCCCATAGAACCAATCAAGTTCACCACCATAGGCAGGGTAGAGGTCTTTGTGCACAACAAGATAACGGTAACCGGGAATCAGCTCTTCACCTTTGCGTGCAATAATATCATACACCTGCACATCCTGCGGATTGTAAGTTACCTGGTCTGTAGGATCGCCGGGGCCACGCAAGATCATACCCCCTGCATTGTGATACGATTGTGCACCTGCAATATTCGGATGCTTCATGACAAAATCCATTACAGCTCTTGTTTCAGGTAACGAGAATGGATACTTGTAAGCACCGTTCTGAATGTAGTTTGGTTGCCATCCCCATCCCCAATCCCGGTTAGGATCGTATTGAAATGTGTAACCATCTTCATTCACCACGCCATCGCCATCATTATCTTTTCCTTCAAGTCCAAGAATTTCATAATCGCCTTGTTCTTCGGGTCCTACCTGTATCATACGTCGTGGATCAGAAGGATCAATGCGGTAACGTCCTGTTGAACTTTTACGGCGCATCATCAGTATTTCATTATCTCCATCAAGATCATCATAGCCATCTTCATCTGTCAAACCATCACGATCATTGTCAACAGGCAGAACGCCTGAACGTGGTGAACTTCCGGTATTGGGTTCATGAAAATAACTGTCACGGCCATCAGGATTAATCGTTGGAACAATATAGAATACTTTATCGGCCAGCAGTTCCTGTATAAAACGTGTGTCTTTAAATGTTTCTGTTAAATACCATGCGGTGTAAAGCGAAAACTCAGCGCCTTGTACTTCGTTGGAGTGAATATTGCCATCGATATACATGCCCGGCTTTTGATCAGCATTTCCTTTTTTGAAATCAGTAATGGTGAGGCACCAGATATCTCTTCCTTTAAATGATTTGCCGATTGATTGCAGTTTTGCAAGATCGGGATGTGCAGCTGCTATTTTTTTCAGGATTTCTGTAATACCTGCATGATCGTAATAACGGTTCCAGCTAACCGCAACTTTTGGTGTAGCCGGCGAACCTGCTGCTTTAAATATCTGATCGGCATTTTGTGCAGTTGCAAACAGGCAGGAAAAGCTGAATGCAGTTGCAGCGATATATTGTTTAATAGAACGTTTCATTGTTTTCTTGTTTGGAGTGAACATTAAAGTGTAACCTCAATTGTTTTGCTGCCTGTAGTGGGGCTGCCAGCTTCAATGCTGAGCTTGCCACTGCCTTTGATGAGCCAGCTTAATTGTGTTGAACCAAATCCTTCCAGCGCATTGAGCAGTTGTATTTTCTTACCGCTGATGATGGATTGGCTGCTGCTGTTGTTCACTTTTACATTAATGCGTTTTACCCAGTAACTGCGTTCGCCCACTTTTGAGTGCGATGGAAGAGCGCCTTTGTTCACCAGATCAACAGTAATTCTTGTTAATCCATTTGCCAGCTTTTCTGTTTTTACATTTATGATATCCACTTCAGGTTGTGCCGCTGCAAGTTTTACAAGGAAGCTGCTGTGTTTCTTTACAAGATCAGGAACAAGCGAATAGGGAGGCGTATGCAATACAAACGGATCCACACCACCCACTTCTACCTTCTGACCAGGAAAATCGGGATGCTGAATAGTTTTCCATTCGGTAAATACATTGCTGATGTTTTGCTGCCCTGCCCAGCGCAGGTAATTTGCAGCAGCATCTTCAACTATAAATGCTTTTTCATTTTTTGTTGAATCAGGTTTTGTTTTTGGTACCCACCAGCCCGGTGTGCTGAAACTGAAACGGCCGTAATGATAATAACCCCATGATAAGAAATCGCCACCGGTTGCTGAAGAAGCAGGTGCGTCTTTTAATGCAACTGATTTATTGTAGATGTCAGAAACCAGGCTGTTCACTTTTGTATCGGGCAGCAGCCAGCCTGCAAGGATAGGAACGTTTGCTGTTTGCGGATTAAATGCGTAAGCAGTGCTGAGATTGTTGTTGCTGCTGAAACTGACAACAGCATATACGTTAAAACGTTCAAACAATTCATCCAGCAGCGCTCTTGTTTCTTTTTCACTTGCCGGAAATTCGCCTGCACCTTGTGAGAACGACGGATGTTTGAAACTGAGATTTTTATTGAACCAAACACCACCTTCGCCGTCTTCATTAAATGTGCCGTCTTTGTCATTATCCTTTCCTTCGGTAAACAAAAGATAAGTTCCTTTTTCGCCTTTGCTCACATCTGCTTTGATCAACACTCTTGGGTCGTTTGGATGAACACGGTGTGTGCCCACCGGCGATTCAACACGCATCCAGGTGATCTTTCCATTGCCATCCAAATCATCATAGCCATCTTCATTGTTTTTGCCATCACGGTCATCGTCAGTTGAAACAGCATTGCCCTGGCGTTCATAACGCAGCGATGCAAAATATTGTTCCATTGCATCAGGACTCATATTCGGGAAAATATAGAACGTTGTTTTGTTGAGCAGGTTTTTAATACTGTCGCTGTTAATACTCTGCAGTAAGTTTTCTGCAAAACCAATGGCAAGCTCTGTACTGAGTGGAGCATTGCCTTCTACGCCACCAACAACTGCTATCGCAGGTTTTGTTTCCGTATTGCCGGAACCAATGGTAATTTGCCAGATGTCTTTGCCGCCAGTTGTTTTTGTAAGCGATTTTACTTTTACCCATTGCGGATGGGCTTTTGCCAGCGCTTCTATACGATTTGTTTGCGTGGCAAAATTACTGTAGCCGGATTGTGCGGAAAGGCTGCTGTAAACAAACAGTCCTAAAATGCACACAAGCATTTTGTTCATCATGAAGTATTTGTTTTGGTAGCCGAATATACTGAAAACAGCTCCGTTATGAACTGCTTTTGATGAATGGCGAAAAGAGGGGATAAGATGTTGTTACCTGAACTTGGCAGAGAGAGTGTAACAAACCTTATCGTTGATGCGGTAAAATATTTCGTTGTTTACTTTTCTTGCACGACGCAAATTACGACGGTCGAGCAGTACACCTTTTTCATCGTAGTACTGTGGTTGACTGTAAAATGTAAGAATAAAATATTTTTCGGGAGAAAAAGGCGCACGGAGTGATTTGTTGCGGATAGACATGAATGTGAGCAAACGTTTTTGTCCGCCTACATAGTAGTCGAGTTTGTTTACCCATGTGCAATTTGCCTGTTTCATATACTGTAATAAATAAGCAGTGGCAGTCGTGTCATATCCGTATTTGTGTAAGCTGTCGTAAAGTGAAGGATCGCTCAGGTTAAATTCATAGACATAGCGAATGCTGTCGGTTTTCATTTCAATCAATACATGCCTGAATTGTTCATCTGTAAAACCAAGCGATAGCAGTTTTGGTTGTGCAATATGGCTATAGACTGCTTCAATACCTACAATATCTTTTTCATGTTCGTTGTAATAGTTTACAGGAAACTGTCTTGAAACAGCACAACTGCTGAACAATAGTACAAGCAGCAACAGATAACTGATATGTTGAACGAATGATTTCATGAACTTTTTCTTACACTCCAGCTAACACCAAAGAGTAAACGTTTAAATGCACTTAATTCTATTTGACGTTGTGTTTTAAAACCGGCATCCCAGTACGTCATGGTGATGATGCCGTTTTCTTCCGAAATGCTTTTCAGGATCACAAAATGTGTGGGTATATGTTTCTTCACCTTGCGATGATTCTTACGCCGTAAGATACTGTTGTTGAGATAAAGAAATACTTCGCCCATCTGTAATTTATGCTGGAGAAACTGAACAGGATCTTTCAGTTTCAACCGTATAAGATCATAGCCCACACTTTGTATCTCGGCTTTCATGGTTACACGAAGCATATCATTGAACTTGGATAGATTTGTGGCTGCCCACAATCCCAATTCTCTGCCGGGTTTGTATCGCAAATGAAACAGGTTAATGTACCCTTTAAAATGATCAGCAAGCGTAAAGAACAAAACCTGGTCGGCATCGTTGCGGTCCAGTTCGCCTTCAAACAAAATTAAACCTGCTTGTTTGCGGACAGCCGCCGATGGGTGGTACATTACATCTGCATACATGGCTTCGCCATTTTTATACAGATCAAGCATGAACTGTACATAGCCAACAGGATCTTCGGTTGATATTACATAGCCTGCTGCTGCAAAAGCACAGAAATTGGTATTACGACCAGCATATAAAAAAACGGGCTGTTCAATGTTGCGTTGAAGGTTTTGCAGAAACAGTTGTGGATTAACTGCTGCCCAGGCTTTGCTGGACGTAAGTTTTGTATTGTGAATGATGGCTAACGCATTCTGCTGTTTACTGTTTTTAACAGCTGTAGTTGTTACCTGTGGCTGTGAAAAAACAGGTACGTTATAAAGGATGAATAAAAAAATAAAAGCCGGTATCAATCTCATGCCTGTGGCAATGTTACAACATAAAAATAAAGAGAAACTGCCAACCTTTCTTTTTAACAGGTAGTGGATGCGGTTAGTGGGTTGTTTATTTTTTTAATCACTTGCATTTGGCTTTTCAAATGATTATTTTGTATTGCTTACTTCCTTTGTCCATACTCCATAAATACTTTTTGCTGCCAGAAACCTTAAAGGTCTTCGCAAACAATTTGCTTACCGGTCGTATTATTTTAAACCTTAAAACAAAAAGCAATGAAAGACAAAACGCAAGAGCCGGTTTCAGCACGCCGGGAGTTTTTAGGTGCTGTTGCTGCTGGCGCTGCAGCATTGGGGTTGGCCTCATTGCCCATGGGAACCCAGGCCAAAGAATTACTTACAGGCAATTCAATAACTAATGAATCAAATCCTGATGAATGGTTTAAGCAAATCAAAGGAAAACACAGAATGGTGTTTGATGCAACACAACCGCATGAAGTTTACCCGTTTGCATGGCCCAAAGTTTTCCTGATGACCAACGAAGCTACAGGAACAACTCCGAAAGATTGCAGTGTGGTGGTAGTGCTTCGGCATACAGCTATTGGTTATGCTATGGAACATAAATTGTGGGAAAAATATAAGCTTGGTGAATTGTTTCATGCCAATGATCCTAAAACGGGCAAAGCTGCAACCCGCAATCCTTTCTGGCAACCCAAGCCGGATGATTTTGTAATTCCAGGTTTCGGTCCTGTGCCATTGGGTATTAATGATCTGCAGAAAGAAGGGGTGATGTTCTGTTATTGCCAGGCAGCTTTTTCAGTTTATTCTGCAGCTACTGCCAGTATGATGAATATGGATGTAGAGGCAGTACGTAAAGAATGGCAGGCGGGAATGTTGCCAAATATTCAGCCGGTACCTTCCGGCGTATGGGCATTAGGCAGGGCACAAGAGCATGGTTGTGGTTATATTTTCGCCGGGTAGAAATTCAAAGAACGCAAAAGCCGAACTTCTTCATTGCAGAAGGAGCTCGGCTTTTGAATACGTTTATGTGAACCTTATACTTTTTTCTTCTTTCCCAGCCAGATGAGTAATAAGGATACAAGTAAGAATGCAGCGGTAACATACACTGCATTTACGAATGCTTTTGCATAACCCAGTGCAGTTGCGTCAATAAAAAAGTAGGGATAGAAATTGCTGAATGATCCACGTATCATTACATAAATGAGATAGAAGAGTGGGTACAGCATCCATGCGGGTGCTTGCTTCCAGCTGATTTGTTTGGCTGGCACATAAGCAAACCAATACACAAGTGCCAGTAGTGGTGTTACTGTGTGCAGCAGGTTGTCAACCAGCAATTGTAATCCCTGCGGACTCCATAACGAACGAAGTACAAGATTATAAACCAGCCCTACAATTAAAATGTACACTGTTACTGCGGTTATTACTCCGGGCTTATTAAAAAAGTGAAATGCTTTTCCTTTTTGCAATGAAAGAGAGGTAAAACAAACTGCCACAAGTATGTTTGTTAGAATGGTGAAGTAGCTGAAGAAACGAATCACTGCTTCGGTAACTCCTGTTGTGCGGTTGATGATCTGGAGATACAGTTGCAGGATAACGGCAAACCAGGCAATGGCTGCAATACTGATTTGTATGAAGCGTTTAGTTTGGTTAACAGGCATAAACGTAGTGTTATTACTTTAAAGGTAATCATCAAAAAACAAAAACCCGTTTCAATTGAAACGGGTTTTGCTTGCAGCAAATAGCTTGCGGCTGTATTAATAACGGTAAGCTTCAGGCTTGAACGGACCTTCTTTAGGAATACCGAGGTATTCAGATTGAACAGTGGTCAATTCATCCAGTTCAACACCAATTTTTGCAAGGTGAAGACGGGCAACTTTTTCATCAAGATGCTTCGGCAATACGTACACATTGTTATCGTATTTGCTGTGGTTCAACCAAAGTTCGATCTGAGCCAATGTTTGGTTGCTGAAAGAGTTACTCATTACAAATGATGGGTGGCCAGTAGCACAACCAAGATTCACCAGGCGGCCTTCAGCCAACAGGATGATGTCTTTACCATCTACATTATAAATATCAACCTGTGGTTTAACAGTATCTTTTGTGTGACCATAGTTTGTATTTAACCAGGCAACATCAATTTCAATATCAAAGTGGCCAATGTTACAAACAATGGCTTTGTCCTTCATTAATTTGAAGTGTTCGCCAGTAATCAGATCACGACAGCCGGAAGCAGTAACAATAATGTCAGCTTCTTTCACTGCATCTTTCATTTTCTTTACTTCAAAGCCATCCATTGCTGCTTGTAATGCGCAGATAGGATCAATCTCGGTAACAATTACACGGCAACCAGCACCTGCTAATGAAGCTGCAGAACCTTTACCCACATCTCCATAACCACCAACAACAGCGATCTTACCAGCGAGCATAACGTCAGTTGCACGACGGATAGAATCAACCAATGATTCTTTACAACCGTATTTGTTATCGAACTTAGATTTTGTAACGCTGTCGTTTACGTTGATAGCAGGCATTGGTAACGTGCCTTTTGTTACACGCTCATACAAACGGTGAACACCGGTAGTTGTTTCTTCGCTGATACCTTTAATTCCAGCAATCAGTTCAGTATAATTATCCAATACTATGTTGGTCAAGTCTCCACCATCATCAAGGATCATATTCAACGGGCGATCAGCGCCACCAAAGAACAAAGTTTGTTCAATACACCAGTCAGCTTCTGCCTGTGTTTGACCTTTCCATGCATACACACCAATACCTGCGGCGGCAATAGCAGCAGCAGCGTGGTCTTGTGTAGAAAAGATATTGCAAGAACTCCATTTCACTTCGGCACCCAATGCAACCAATGTTTCAATTAACACAGCTGTTTGAATGGTCATGTGTAAACAACCAGCGATACGTGCGCCTTTTAATGGCTGTGAAGGACCATATTCTGCACGGATCGACATTAAGCCCGGCATTTCTGCTTCAGCTAAACGAATTTCTTTACGACCCCACTCAGCGAGGCTGATATCTGCCACTTTGTATTTCAGATCGAAATCAATAGTGCTTCTTGTAAGAGTTGACATGTTGTAAATATTTTAGAGGACAAAGGTAGTTTTTCAGGAGAAAATAATACGAATGTGAATAAATTCAGGAAATCATTCTAATTTCAGGGTAGATAAAAGGACAAAAACCTGTTTACCCATGGCAAAAGCGACTAAAACAGAACAAATCACTAAAGAGCCGGTTACACTCGATAAAACAGACCTCAGTATTCTCCGACTGTTGCAGCAAAATGCAAGGATGACGGTGAAGGAAATTGCTGATAAAGTACACCTGAGCACCACACCGGTTCATGAACGCATCAAGTGGCTCGAAAGGAGCGGCGTTATTAAACAATATGCTGCCCTCATCGATCATGCAAAAGTAAAGAAGGGATTGATGGTGATCTGTTATGTGTCGTTAAAAGAGCACAGTAAAAATGCAGGCACGAAATTTATTAAGCATATTAACGAGTTGCCTGAAGTGATCGAGTGCTATAATATTTCCGGTGAGTTTGATTTTATGTTGAAAGTGGTGGCGGAGAACATGGATGATTATTATAACT
>NZ_CAMLGT010000058.1 GCF_946479605.1 uncultured Lacibacter sp. | reverse complement strand
TTTGTTGGCTGTTTCAACTGCACCTAACTCAACCGGTGATGCCTGCTCTTTGGTGAACATGGCATTTGGATGAGTTGCATGCGCAGGTGACGATAACAGATAAAACACAGCTGGGTTTTTCTTTGATGCTGAAGTGAAACTTACTTTTTGTGTGCCTTTACCGAGATAAAGACAGGAAAGTTTTTCCAGTTCAAACTTCTTCCCATCTGCTGTTACCGTTCCTTTACCACCAATATTAATAATGCCGAGTTCTCTTCTTTCTAAAAAATACTCCGCTCTTAATTCAGGATGATTAGGAAGTGTTAATGCTTTTGAAACAGGTACGGCACCACCAACGATCACACGATCGTAATGGGTATATACCAGTTTCAGTTTATCAGCTACCATCAACTCTTTCACCAAAAAGTTATCGATGAGTTGTTGTGTATCGAATCCTTTTGTTTCTTCCGGTCCCACAGCAAAGCGTACTTCCATATCGCCATCCATGTACGTATTGCTGTTGTAATCTTTTAACTGCAAAGCCGGGGCTTTTGCTTTTTTTGTTGCCATGTCTTTTTTATTACTAATGACTAATTACTATTAACTATCGGCTTGTATTATCTCGCCATCCATCCGCCGTCAACAAATAATACGGTGCCATTTACATAATCAGAAGCTGATGATGCAAGGAAAGTAACAGGTCCTTTAAAATCATCAGGCACACCCCAGCGACCAACAGGAATACGATCAAGAATTGATTTGCTTCTGTCTGCATCTTCACGCAACGCCTGTGTATTGTTGGTTGCAATATAACCGGGAGCAATACCATTTACACAAACACCTTTGCTTCCCCACTCGTTACCAAATGCACGTACCAGACCTGCCACTGCAGATTTTGTTGCAGTGTAGCCCGGCACATTAATGCCACCCTGGAAACTTAACAGTGAACAGGTGAAGATGATCTTACCGCCACCATTATCGATCATGTGTTTACCAAACTCACGACCAAGAATGAATTGTGCGTTGAGGTTAATGTCAACTACTTTATCCCAATATTCATCAGGATGTTCAGCTGCAGGTTTACGCATAATGATACCTGCGTTGTTCACAAGGATATCAATTTTATTTTCAGCTTTCACTTTATTGATGAAGGAATATAGTTCTTCACGGTTGCCAATATCAACACGGTGATACGTGAACTTACGTCCTGTTGCTTCAACAGCTGCTTTCACAGCAGAGTAATCTTCCACAATAGAAGCACCAACAATATCAGCACCTGCTTCTGCTAATGCTGTTGCCATTCCCATACCAAGACCAGTATCGCAACCGGTCACCAATGCGGTTTTACCTGAAAGGTTAAAGAGATCCAATGTTTGCATGATAGTAGTTATAGATTGTTTGATTTAACAGTTTGTGCTGCATCAAGATGCTGCAGGTTGAAATATTCTTTGGCGTTGTTGTAACAAATGTCCTGGATGGTTTTACCGATCAATGCAAGATCATTCGGCAATTCACCATTCTCCACTTCTTCGCCATACATGTTACACAATATGCGACGGAAATATTCATGGCGAGGGAAGGAGAGGAAGCTGCGGCTATCAGTCAACATACCAACAAAGCGGCTGAGTAAACCCATATTGCTGAGTGCGTTGATCTGTTTGGTCATGCCGTCTTTCTGATCGAGGAACCACCAACCGCTGCCCCATTGTACTTTACCTGCTACAGAACCATCGTTGAAGTTGCCGATCATTGTTGCGAACAATTCATTATCGGCAGGGTTCAGATTATAGATGATGGTCTTGGCGAGTTTATCATTTGTATCTAAACGATTCAAAAACTTCGATAACGCTCTTGCCTGTGAGAAATCACCAATGCTGTCCCATCCGGTATCGGGACCTAACTGCTGCAACATGCGGCTGTTGTTGTTGCGCAATGCACCCAGGTGGTATTGCTGCACCCAACCTTTTTCATGATCCCATTCGGCAAAGATCACGAGCATAGCACTCTTGAATTTCTTTTTCTCTTCAAGCGTTAAGTTGCCACCGCTGCGTACCTGTGCAAAAATGCCAACGATCTCTGTTTGCGTATAGTCTTCTGCATAGATCTCTTCCAGACCATGATCTGAAACTGCACAACCATTTGCGGCAAAATAATCATGACGCTTTTTCAACGCAGCTAAATAATCATTGAAGGTGCTGATAGATGTATCGGCTGCCTGTTCCAGTAAAGTGAGATAATTATTGAACGTGATGGTATCATCCACATTCATGGCTTTATCGGGACGGAATGCGGGATTCATTTTGGTAGAACCACCTTGTGCCCGATGTTGCTGATGGTATTTGAGATCATCAACAGGATCATCTGTTGTGCAAATGAGTTTTACATTCATTTGCTGCAACAAGCCTTGCACACTATGCGATGCATTTTGCAGTTGAGCAGTCGCATCATCATAAATGCGTTTAGCGCTATCTGCATTCAATACTTCCTGAATGTTGAAATAGCGTTGCAGTTCAAGATGCGTCCAATGATATAAGGGATTACGCAACGTATATGGTACTGTAGCTGCCCACTGTTCAAACTTTTCCCAATCGCTTGCATTACCGGTGATGAATTTTTCATTTACACCATTGGTGCGCATCGCTCTCCATTTGTAATGATCGCCATACAACCAAACCTGCGTCAGGTTTTCGAAGTTGATATTGTTCGCCACCTGGTCGGGCAGGAGGTGATTGTGATAATCAATGATGGGCATTTGCTTTGCATACTCATGGTAGAGTTGCTCAGCCGTTTTGTTGTGCAGCAAAAAATTGCTGTCTAAAAAATTTTTCATTTGTTCCCTTTTGTCGATATCTGAATGGTTGCTTTCTTTTTTTATCTGAACATTATGCTTCGTTGCTTTCCACTTTATCCCTGTTCAGCTGGTAGTTTTTCACAGTAGCAAGAACACCGTCTTCCATCATGGCATCAAGATAGGAGCTTACTGCAAATGAAAAACCAGGTAATGTTGAAATGTCCTGTCCCCACAGTTGCTCGTTACTCAAGGCTTTTTTCACTACATCGGCTGGTTTATTGTTTTTCCATAACTGATGGAAGTAACCTGCCTGTTCATCCTGTATCGGGTATGCTACGCCGTTAGCTTCTCCGTAGTATGTACCACTCTCACCATGTTCGCATTTCATAAACAGGATGTATGCTGCAAAACCCAACGCCATCGAAGCAGGCACATACAGATCCTGTTCAAAATGTTTGAGCAGTAAAGGTATGTTACGCATGCGCATTTTGTGCGAATAATTTAGTGTAATACTGATCCATTTATGATCGATAAACGGGTTGCGGAAACGGTCGAGAACGTTGCCGGCGAACTCTCTTGCTTCCGGCAACGTTATTTTGCCGTTACTGATGCAGGGAGCAATTTCATGATGCATGAGATCATATACATACAAACTGATGATCTTATTTTCCATTGCCTCTTTTACTGTTTCAAAAGCAGAGAGGAAAGCAATACCGCAGGAGAATGTATGTGTGCCGTTGAGCAAACGTAATTTCAGTTCACGTTGTTTATTAATATCAGAAGTGATGACCACACCTTCATCGGCCTGCGCAAAACTGAGCACTTCTTTTACCTTGGGATTTGATGCTTCAATAGCCCATAAGCTGTATGGTTCACTCATGATCATCAGTTCATCAGTATAACCAAGTTTTTCTTCTGTTGCTTTTTGTTGTGCAGCCGGAAGTTTACCGGGCACAATACGATCAACGAGTGAATTACAGAATATGTTTGCATTCTCTAACCAGTCAATGAATGTATAATCAAGATTATTACGGTGTGCAAGTTCAATAACAATGGATTGTAGTTTGCTGCCATTGTCAGTGATGAGTTCTGTTGGTACAATCACCATTCCTTTACCTGCATCGCCATTGAATGCTTTGTACCGTTCATGCAGAAATGCCAGCAGTTTGCCCGGGAACGATACCGGTGGATTGTTAGTGATCTTATCTTCTTCCACCAGTACAATACCTACTTCGGTTGTGTTGGAAAGAATGATCTCCATAGCAGGATTGGAAGCACATTCCAATATCTGTTGCCACTGCGATTTTGCAGAAAGCACACGGCTGATGGACGCATTGATGATATACTCTTCTGTTATTTTTTGCTGACGGATACCGCTGATGCAATGTGTGTACAAGCCGTCCTGCACACTATAACCATCAGTACCACCACTGTCGGTTGATTTTACCACTACCACACGGCCATTGAAGATGCCCTTCTTATTGGCTTTGTCAATAAAATAATCGGGCAAACCACGCAGGAGTACTCCGGTTCCAAACTGGAGTACTTTTTCCGGTAATGCAAACAATGCATCGGTAGGAACGGAATGCACTTTGCCATTTAATGTTGCCAAGGTTTCTTTTGATAACTGCATTTTACTCACTTTAAATTTTTATCACAACAGGATCATGGTCCTGTTTTTAGTTTATTGGTTTCCATCGCTCGCCAAACACCCATTGTGTGCTGATCTTTTCAGCCAGGTCTTTATGGATGTTATTACTGAACCATGTATAATTACCGGCGTTGCGGCGACAGTTGTAATAATAGATACGTTCGCCCCATTGCAGGTTGTTGCCACCTGCACGGTAGATTGGCGCATCTTTCATGTTATCGGCAAATACACAGTTGATAAGATAAAACTGTGCATCACGATGGTAACGTCCTAACAAAAATCCATCATAGCCTTTGAAACGGCAATTCACCAGCACTGTTTTTGCATCTTTGTTTCTTGAGCCATCGTGCCAGATAGCCGCACTGCCGGTGTGCGCAATGAACTCACAGTTTTCGGCATAAGCCCATCCACGTGGACAATAAAAATCCACTCCACCCTCCATCACACAATCTTTAAAATACCACATACCGTTCTCCACTTCCCATGGACTTACTGTATCACCCGCATAGGCTTTAAAATGACAGTTGATGGCTTTTAATCTTGTGCAATGCATGGTGCGCAATGCCATTTGATGACCATCTTTTGTGATCTTCTTTTGTTTGTTGATTGTATCAATAGGACAGTGAACTGTTCTTGGTTCTAAGTAATCAAAACCATAACTGTTGGTAATGGTTAAGTTTTTAAGTGTGATGTCGTTGGCAGCTACATTCATTGTAGCTACACCCCAGTCATCATTATGTTCGCATCGCCATTCATCTCTTGCTATGGCAGCTGTAATAATAGTGGATGCTTTGTCTTCGCCTTCAATAACAACATTGTGTTTTTCGATGTAGAGTTTCTCTTTGTAAATACCCTTCTTAATAAAAATGATCCGGGCTGTTGCAGCCGAATCACTTAAACTGTTTATTGCGCCTTGTATGGTTCTGTAATGGCCCTTACCGGCTGCATCTACAATGATCTTCTTCTGTGCCTGTGTTATGATGCTGCACAGCAGAACAAAACTCATCCATCCATATCGTATCAATTCGTTCACTTCTTCGTTGCATTTTGCAGCAACCATTTTGCAAGGTCTTCTGCTGCTTTATAGTTCTCGAAATCGGCCGGTAATAATTTCCGATTGTCGATGTATTCATTATAGATCCAGGGATCGCCTACTGCAAGCACAGTTCCTTTGCCATATTTTGCAACGGCAATAATAGCGGCATTATCTTTTGTGACGATTGTTTTTGCAGGAGCTTTTACTTTTAGTTCGCTGATCTCCTTCAGGAACATTTTCTTTGTTGTTTTGAAAACAGGATTGTTAACACCCGGCAATACTTCTCCCTGCACATAATTATCATTCTTCACCATGTTCAAACTGTTATCAGTAAACGTGATGCCGAATTTATTTGCCAGCAGGTTGAAATGTTTCAGATCGCAGTTGTTGCTGTCGTTTGCCAGGAGGATCAACACGCCACCAGCTTTTACCCAGTTGCTGATGGTTGTTACATCAGTTGCAGTAACATAATTCGGGTTGGGATTATCACGCACATGATCGGGATCAACGATGATGTACACCGATGCTTTGCTGAGGTTGCCTGCTGTTGGCGAAACATCCAGTGATTTGATAGTAGCACCATAACGTTCAAAAATAGTTCCCCATGTATAATACCCACCATGACTTCTTTCTTCCCATGTATAATGCCAGTACTGCAGTTCGCCGGTAGCATCTTTTCTTTTTTCACTGTTGAACCAACGGTCGAGTACAACTGTTTTTCCTTTACCAACTGCTTGTGTAGGCAACTGCTCCATTTCACCGGCAGCTAATAAAAATGCACCCACACCTTTTGCATCGTTTACAATGACGTCTTCGCTCATGTAATAAGCAAAGCTGCCATCACGGTAAGGCTTGCCACCAAGACCTGATACTTTTACCGTACCGTGTAAATTGGTTTGTCCGTTCTCTTCTTTAATGAAGCGCTTTACAATACCATTGTACCCTTTCTTTGCAATGGAAAGTTTTGTTGCAGGCAGGTAACCTTTGCGTACACCTTTTGCAACCGCATATACAAATTGTGATGAAGCTGATGCTTCGAAATAGTTTTTTTCTTTACCGGGTCCGTTGTAATTCATTACATCATACCACAACCCCGTTGTGGGGTCTTGTTGTTTTTCAATGGCGTTTACCAAACGGTTCAATATGCCAATCAAGTCTTTGCGTTTTGGATGATCAGCAGGGAAATAATCCAATGCATCAACCAATGCATCAGCGTACCAGCCCATTGCTCTTGCCCAGAAGTGTGGCGATGTACCGGTTGTTTTATTGGCCCATTGCTGTTCTTTGCTTTCATCCCATGCATGGTAAAGCAAACCTGTTTTGGGATCACGTGCATGATTTTCCATCCAGATAAACTGGTTGGCAATATCGTTAAAGGCAGTATCCTCGTTAAACAACATGGCATACTCTGCATAGAACGGAGCTCCCATGTACAAACCATCGAGCCACATTTGCCAGGTATAAATTTTCTTATGCCAGAAACCACCTTCTTTGGTGCGTGGATGTGTACGCAGCTGATCACGGAGGTGCATCGCTGCTTTCTTATATTTTTCTGCACCTGTAATGCGGTAGAGCATGAGTACCAGCTTGCCGTTGTTTACATGATCAATGTTGTATTCTTCCAGCTCATAACCTTTAATACTGCCATCGTTCTGCACAAAATAATCCATGCGGTTTTTGATGGAATTGTAATAGGCCACATTGCCTGTACGCATCCAAAGGCTTTCCAAACCTTTCAACACCACACCCATATCATAACTCCATTTGGTGCGGCTGCCAATGGGCAAACTGTCGGGCCAGATCTTATCAACTGTTGCCGCTACTTTTTCGCTATATCTTATTTGTGCTCTTGATGTTGACTGTAACGTCACTGCAAGTAATACGAGTATGGTAAGTTTCTTCATGTTCTTTTTTTATATGTTTCAATGGTAATAGTATGTTACCACTTGATCTGGCTTGCATCAGTTCCTAATTCAGCACGGAGTTTTTCCTTTGCTTTGGAAGCATCTGTGTTTTTGATCTGAATATTTTTTGTGCGGTCGCCACCGGCACGAAAAAGCAACTGGCTGCCGTCTTTGTACTTGATATTGTCGAATACAAGATTATCGCTGTTGATAATGTCCACCACCGGATTTGTATTAGTTGGAATGACAGTAATGTTGCGGAAAGTGATGTTGCTTGCTTCCTGCACATCAATGCCTTTATCAGCCTGCAGCACCATGTTCTCCAGCACAATATCTTTTACATGCATTTCCGGTACACCACGCAGGAAAATACCTTTGGCTGCGCCGTTGCAATACACATTGCTGATGTGGAAGTTTTTGAAGACAGGCGTTGTTTCATCAACCGGTTTAAATTCAACTTTTGGAAGTTCACGGTTTTCACCGGCTAATGCAATCGGATCTTTTGCCATATAGTACATATCGAAAAGAATCGCTTCGCCGGGAATATCTTTCATGTAAATGTCTTTGATAAAGATATTTTCCACCACACCGCCACGGCCACGTGTGGTTTTAAAACGTAAACCAATATCGGTACCAATGAATGTGCAGTTGCTGATGTACATGTTTCTTGCACCGCCACTCATTTCACTGCCAATTACAAAGCCACCGTGTGATGCATATACGGTACAGTTGCGGATAATCACATTCTGCGTAGGCATACCACGTTTACGTCCTTCTGCATCACGACCACTCTTCATACACAACGCATCATCACCTACATCAAACACAGAATTTTCAATGAGTACATTGCTGCAACTCTCAACATCAATACCATCACCGTTTTGTGCGTACCAGGGGTTCTTGACAAAAATGTTGCGAACAGTTAAATGCTCACTCATTAATGGATGTAAACACCAGGCAGCTGAATTTTGAAACGTTACACCTTCCAGTAAAATGTATTTGCATTCGGTGATCAACACCATGTTGGGGCGAAGAAAATCCTTAATGCTTTCGAAATAAGCGGCATCACGTTCAGGTGTTATTTGCCCGGGATTGGCAGGGCCCTTGCTTGCCTTCATAAATGCTTCAGAAGGGTACCATGTTTTCTTATCATCACTCACCACACCGCCCGATGCTACTAATTTTTTCCATTGGCTGGCCGTGAGTTTCTCACTTTTTACCGAACGCCATGCGTCACCGTTGCCATCAATAATACCTTTGCCGGTAATGGCAATGTTGCTTGCATTTGTTGCTGAAATGGGCGATTGGTTGCGCATTTGTGGTAAACCTTCCCAGTTTGCTTTAACCAACGGATACTGCGATTTATCGGAAGTAAACAACAATGTAGCGCTTGCTGCAATATGAAGGTTGATGTTGCTCTTTAGTACAATGGGGCCGGTTAACCATAAACCTGCGGGCACCAGCACCACGCCACCACCACGTTTGGCCAATGTTTCAATAGCATTGTTGATGGCTTTTGTATTGAGGGTATTGCCATCAGGAACAGCACCAAATTTTTTAATGTTCACCGTGTCTTTTCTAAACTTCGGAGCAATAACAACCGGTAGCTTTTTATTCCATTGCGCTGAAACGGTTAAGGCGAGACAAACTGAGAGAAACAGAAGACTTATTTTTTGCATGACAGCATCATCGTTTTGTTCAAAAACCAGTGCACAAGTTAACCCTCAATTACCGGGTTAAACAGGGTAAGGGCAGGGTTTATTTACGCAAACGTTATCGAACAAATCAGCCGTTTCAGGGAGTGATTTTTACTGCCTGGCGGGCCAATAATTTCCATGCTTTTCCATCTTTCTGCCAAACGAGTAAAATGCGCAAATGTACTTCGCCGGGTTTGTTGTTGTCATTTGTGGTTCCATGCAGTTCATGACGGACAATTGCCACTTTTCCACTGATAGAAATCGTTTGATTTTTCAGTTCAATGGTAACAAAATCAGAAGCGCCGGTTTTGAGCTTATCAACGAACTGCTGCTGATTTTCCACCAACCCACCTGAGTGGCCATAACTGAGTTTTTCGCTGGAAACAGCAAGCAACTCAGCTTCATTACCACTGATCATGGCCAAACGAAGTTTTTCAACAGCGTTTGCTACTGCGGTTTCCTGTTTTGATTGTGCTATGCTATTAAAAACAAGAACAATTGTTAGTAATGCTGATAGGATAAACTGTTTCATATTTCGTGTCGGTTTGCTTTGGGCACAAGATCGGTTAATTCTGAAATTTTTACCGGACGGTTTAAAGCAATACTTTTTCGTGCAGCAATTCCAATGAGGATACTCATAGCACCATCACGTGTACCGGCCATTACATGATGCGGGTTATCGTTGGGGTCAACAAAAATGCGTTTTTGCATGCGTATGTCGCCACCACCATGTCCACCCCTGATTTTTGGTGTTGTGTACACTTCATAATCCTTTCCAAAATTATCCCAGGCCAATATTTCATGCACTTCACCTTTAACGGCATCATCGGCATTGCTCATTTCAATGGCATGACGCTTTTCTTCATCAACCTTTGATTTTTGCAGGTAAGGAATATCTTCCCATGTTTCAATACGTCCCTTCTTTCCATTGAAGGCAATTTGCCAACCTTCATAAGGAGAATAGGTGGTGAGTGAATAGTTTACGATCACGCCATTGGCATACTTGATCTGTGCACTCATCTTATCAAAGATGTCGATCTCATTGCTCCACACACAACCATCACGGATATAACCATCGTGTTGCTCATTGTTGACATACAGATTTACGTTTTGCTTGTTCGCTGTAATGTCCCAATAGAATTTACACTTGGATTTGTGTTCGCAACCACGGCATTTGGTACCACGGAACTCATTGTTCTTGCCATAATGTTCCAATGAACCATAAGCACTTACTTCAACCGGCTCACTGTTAAGCCACCAGTTGAGCAGATCGAAGTGATGGGTTGCTTTGTGCACCCATAGTGATCCTCCTTTGTTCATGCGGCCATGCCAGCGGCGGAAATAATCAGCGCCATGGTGCACATTGAGGTACCAGTTAAAATCGACAGAAGTAATTTGTCCAACCCGGTTAGCTGCCAGTAATTCTTTCAGCTGCATGGAATGTACACCGTGGCGATAGTTGAACGCAACAGTTACTTTCTTTCCTGATTTTTTTTCTGCATCTAAGATTTTCCGACACTTGTCTTCGTCGGTTGTCATTGGTTTTTCAGTAATCACATTAAACCCTGCGTTGAGGGATTTTACAATCATTTCATCATGTGTGGAATCAACCGTTGTTACAATAACGTAATCGGCCTTCACCGATTTTAACATGGCATCAATGCTGGTGAACGTAGGACATGTTACACCCATGTAACCTTTTACATATGCTAAACGGCCGGGATTGATATCGCACAAGCCCACAAACTCACACACATCTTTAAACTCAGAAACAATGGTTTTTCCCCACAGGCTGCTGCCACGTGAACCTGTACCCACCAATGCGAGTTTAATTTTTTGTCCGGGATTTGCTGAGGCGAATGCAGTAAACGGATGCAGCATAAGCGATGCGCCTGCTGCTGCAGTGTACTTAACAAATGATCTTCTTTCCATATGGCAATTATAGTTTTTAAGAATCGTTACTTCTGGATGCGGAACCAGTCAATGTCTGTTACCCCCGCATCATTCGTTTTGTTACTGCGGTTAAAAAAGAAACCTACTTTGGCACCAACCCAACGTCCGGGTTTTGCGCTTAACGATTCGCCGATCGTTTTAAAGTTTGTTCCATCCTCGCTGTAACTGAATGTGCAAACAGCTTTCTGGCGCACCTGCACACGCAAATAAATATCCTTACTCTTCAGTTTTTCACCATCCTGCACTGTTTCTTTTCCCTTACGATCAGCATCCACACATTTTACATAGCTGATGTAGTTACCATCAGCTTTTTTTTCGACAGCGATGTACGCATAACTGGCACCATGCACCATCAACGCAAAACGTTCTTTTTCATGTTTTGGCTGAAAGGAAATTTTTGTTGTGGCAGTAAATTCTTCTGTCGGGAATTTTTGCGCCAGCAGGTTAGGATAATCCCATGGAGATTTTATACTATCGGGCAATAACGCCGAGAACATACGCAACATACCTTCTGCTGTTGGGAATGCCCAACCCTGCTGCGGGTTTGCCTGCCACTGCCATTGCAAACCAAGTTTGGTTGTATTGAATTCATCACTGTCGGCAACTGTTGCAACAGGATATGTTTTACCAACGTTTGGTTTTTTATAAACCATTACCGGTTCACCTTTCCCGTCGCCATCTTTATCAACACCAATCACCGGCCAATCGTTTTTCCATGTCATGGGTTGCAGATGCACCACACGACCATACGCATCTTTATCCTGGAAATGCAAAAACCAATCTTCGCCTGTTTTTGTGTTTACCCATGCACCCTGGTGCGGGCCATTTACCGGTGATGCACCCTGATCCATCACTACTTTTCGTTCGTACGGTCCATATACATTTTTTGAACGCAACACTAACTGCCAACCGGTGCTTACACCACCGGCCGGTGCAAAAATGTAATAGTAGCCATTGCGTTTATAAAACTTCGGTCCTTCGAGTGTAGGATCCGTTGCATGACCATCGAACACCAGCACAGGATCACCAATTACTTTTGTACCTTCTTTGTTGAGTTCTTTAACAACGATAATTGATTTGAAACCTGCACGGCTTCCTGCATAGGCATGTGTGAGATATACTTTGCCGTTATCATCCCATAACGGACAAGGATCAATCAAACCTTTTCCCACTTCAACAAGAACAGGCTCGCTCCAGGGACCAGTAATGCTTTTTGCTTTGGTAAGATAAATACCAAAATCAGGATCGGGATAGTAGATAAAAAATTCGTTGTTGTAATAACGGATGGCCGGTGCCCACACACCGCCGCCATGCTGCACTGCAGAAAAATGTTCGAACGGTGGCTGACGTTTCAATGCATGACTGATCAGTTTCCAGTTCACTAAATCTTTCGAATGAAGAATAGGTAAGCCGGGAATATGATTGAACGATGAAGAGATCATATAAAAATCATCACCTACACGAATGGCATCCGGATCACTGTAATCTGCATCTACCACAGGATTTTTATACGTGCCGTTTTTCTGATCACTTACCCAAACGTTCGAAACTGTTTGGGCAGTTGCACAAATACCAGTTAATACCAATCCAATTATTACTGCAACTAATTTCATCATAATGTTATCACCTTTTTTTCTTCGTTACTTTTAAATGCTGCTTCAATAATGCGGATGACATCTGTTCCCTGTTCAGCTGTTACCGGCAAAGGCACATTGTTACGGATGGCCTGGTAAATGCCTTCGTAATACGCTGTATAATTTCCTGTGTGTGATGGAATTTTTTCATTGATAATTTTTCCATCTACTTCAGTATGCAACAATCCTTTTTCTGATTCGGGTTCGATGCCGTATGCTGCATCTGTTGGCAACATATGGGCTTGCAGTTGTGCTTCCTGCACATCTGTTTTTGGTTTGATGAAGGAACCCTTGCTGCCATGCAATACATAACCGGGCAATGCTTCACGCACCTGGTAACTGCCTTTGATGCGCACTCTTGATGAGGGATAGTAGAGCAGCACTTCAAAATAATCATCTACTTGCGATACCGGTCGCATAATGGCAATATCAGCAAATACTGCTGTTGGTTTTCCAAACAACTGCAATGCCTGATCGATGAGATGCGAACCAAGATCGTACAAAGCACCTGTACCTTTCATCGCCACTTCTTTGTGCGCTTTCGGACTGATCTCTTCTTTGTATCTGTCGAAATGAAATTCTGCTTCAACAATAGTTCCCAACAGTTGCTGATCAAGAACTGATTTGATGGTTTTATAATCACTATCATATCTTCTGTTTTGGAAAACAGAAAGCCTCAGATTTTTTTCTACTGCTAATGCAATCAATTCATCCGCTTCACTTACTTCAACCGTAAAAGGTTTTTCACACACCACATGTTTACCTGCCTGCAATGCTTTCTTTGCATATTCGTAGTGGGTAATGTTTGGTGTGTTCACTACTACCAATTCAATATTTTCATCCGCCAGCATTTCTTCCAGTGTGCGGAATGTTTTTACCGATGGATATTTTTCCTGCGCAAGATTTTTTGTTCGCTCCCAAACGCCATAGAAATTAAAGCCTGGATGCGTAGTAATGAACGGTGCATGAAAAACCCATCCACTCATGCCAAAGGAACAGATTGCTGTATTGATCGGTTGCATGTGTTTTGTTTCTGGTTTATGGTTTTTTGTTTCTGGTGAACGTCACCTCGACCAGCGGGAGAGGTCTCATAAAATTTAAACTGTACATAAGTTATGAGATTTCTCCTTACGTCGAAATGACGGATCTACAAACCGCTTAGCCAATTCTTCAATCGCTCCATCCACTCATCACTTGTTGTTTTATTGTACATGCCAAAACCATGTCCACCTTTTGGATAGAGATGCATTTCTACAGGTACTTTATATTTATTGCAAGCTTGGTAGTAGCGAATACTGTTTTCAACCGGCACAGCACCATCATCGCCTGCATGCACTAAGAAAGAAGGAGGTGTTTTAGCATTTACCTGTAATTCGTTTGAATAGCGTTTGATCTTTTCTGCAGATGCTGTCGCACCAATTAAATTATTTCTTGATCCTTTGTGTGTGATGGAGCTGTCGAAACTGATGACAGGATAAATGAGTATTGCAAAATCAGGACGCACAGATACTGTGTCTTTGTTACTAACATCAACATTGCTGCTGAAATGTGTTGCTGCAGTTGATGCTAAATGTCCGCCTGCAGAAAAACCCATGATGCCGATTTTATCTTTTTTCAATCCCCATTCTGCTGCTTTGCTGCGCACCAAACGAATAGCTTGTTGTGCATCCATTAATGGTGCAATGCTTCTGTCGATGTTGGTTGTATCATCAGGCAAACGGTATTTCAACACAAATGCAGTGATGCCCCATTTGTTCATTTCTTCGGCAACACGTGTACCTTCTTTATCAAAAGCCAAAATGCCGTAACCACCGCCCGGACAAATGATCACCGACATGCCGTTGGGATTTGCCGGTTTGTAAACCGTAAGTGTAGGCACACTTACTTTTGAAATGCGTTTTACATTATCTTTTGTTTCAGATCTTTCTTTATTGGGCGCCGGTTTTGAATTGGGGACCGCCCCACTATACAAAGGCATTTGCTGTTGAGCGTGTACTGCTGTTGCAACCATAAACGAACTTATCAATAAAATCAATTTCATACTATTATTGTTTAAACGGAATCAGCAAGATAAAACTCATTTCTTTTTTGCCCGTTGTCTTTTTGCTTATTGCTTTTTGGTTTCAGTCCATTCAAACGGTTTGCTACGCAACTGCATAAACCACTCGCTTTCATCCTTCACTAAACCATTGTTTGAAAAAATAGTATCGAGCGTATATTCTTTCGCTTCTTTATCGGTGAGTTGTTTACTCCAGGCAACACGTTTATTTGTAGCGGCACCTTCACCTGTACATTTATATTCTGCATACAGCACTGTTTGTTCATTTGCAGGATTGCCCCAGTTGCTCCAGCCTTCTGCTGCAATTTGTTTGGGCATTTCGCAACGGATGAAAACTGTTTTTGCATGTGCACGCCAGGGTCTTCCTAAATAAAGTTTTGTAACGGATGAATCAGCAATGATCTTACAATCGAGAAAGACATAGCCAAACTTTTTGCCGGCTGTTGTACTTGCAGCCGTGATATAGGAATTTGATTTTGCTTTGACGGTACAGTTTTGAAACACTGCTGTTGACGGACCGAAAATAAAATCAGTTGTTCCTTCAATATAACAATCAAGAAACAGTTGACGGGAATTTTCACCAGCTGCAAAAATGGTATCCTGGTTGCCGAGGAACTTACAGTTTTTGAATACCGCTTTATCTGCATCAACATACAACGCCAGTGCTTGTCCCACAGGCCCGGCGCTATTTGCAAAGGTTATATTCTCTGCATAAAAACGGTTGCCGGAAATTTTTGCTGTGTAAGAAGTAAAGGTGGTATGCTTTCCCCTTCCTGAATAATCGGAAAAGGTAATGATCGTCTTCTCCACACTTTCACCAATAAATGTTACATCGGTATTCGTAGCAGGCAGTTCGATCTTTTCGTTGTACACACCGTTCTTGATGTAAAGCGTAATTGATGCCAAAGGATACACACGCATCGCATCAATGGCATCCTGTATGTATTTGTATTCGCCGCTGCCATCTTTGGCGACTGTAAATACATATTTGTATTGCTGCGGATTTGAAGTTTGTGCAACAACAAAACTGCAACTAAAGATCAAAGCGGTCAGGAATATACTC
>NZ_CAMLGT010000057.1 GCF_946479605.1 uncultured Lacibacter sp. | reverse complement strand
GTATATGCACCTCATTGTTTATGGCGAATTTGTTGAAAGCCCGCAGGTGCAATACGCCAAACTGCTTGCCGATCATTTACCTGCATCGCTCAATTCAGTTTATTTTACCAATTCAGGAGCCGAAGCAGTAGAAGGTGCTATGAAGCTGGCAAAACGTGTAACCGGACGAACGGAGATTGTTGCGTTTAAAAATAGTTACCACGGGAGCACGCAAGGTGCATTAAGTATAATTGGAGATGAATACTGGCGCAATGCTTTTCGTCCTTTATTACCGGGCATTCATCATGCCACATATAATTCGTTTGAAGACTTGCAGCTTATCACAACAAAAACAGCCTGTGTTATTGCCGAAACCATACAGGCCGAAGCAGGCGTAATTGCTCCGTTGAAGGAATGGATACAGGCATTGCGTAAACGCTGTACCGAAACCGGCACTTTACTTATACTTGATGAAATACAATGTGGTTTTGGCCGTAACGGATCATTGTGGGCTTTTGAGCAATTTGATGTGGTGCCCGAAGTTTTACTGTTGGGCAAGGCTTTGGGTGGTGGCATGCCATTGGGGGCTTTTGTGGCCGATAAAGAATTGATGTGGAAGCTGACAGAAAACCCGGTGCTGGGGCATATCACTACATTTGGTGGTCACCCGGTTTGCTGTGCAGCAGGTATGGCTGCTATGAAGGTGTTGCTGGAAGAAGAATTAGTAAAAGGAGTGGCTGATAAGGAAACTCTTTTCCACAGTTTATTGCATCATCCAAAGATCAAAGCGGTACGTTCACGGGGCTTAATGATGGCAGTTGAGTTTGATAGTTTCGAAACCAATAAAAAAGTGATTGATGCCTGTATCGAAAATGGCGTGATCACAGATTGGTTTTTGTTTGCATCTGACTGTTTGCGCATTGTACCACCGCTTACAATTTCGGAAGAAGATATCCGGAAAGCATGTGCGGTAATACATGCGAGTCTTGAAGCACTGGATAAATAGCGCTTGTTGTATTGGAATTCGGTTTATTTTAGTGGTCCCAAAATAATCGTATGAAAAAAACGACCACCCAGCATCCGCAGCTTGTGAAAGCAGTCCTGTTCCTTTTATTCTCCTTATCAACTTTTATTGGAGTAGTAGCCCAAAAGCCGGCAACAGGTAAACTTCCTTCAACATTATTGTGGCGTATATCAGGTAATGGTTTGCAAAAACCTTCTTACTTGTATGGCACCATGCACCTTACCGATAAACGCCTGTTTTACTTTGGCGATTCGTTGTACAACGCCATTGAAAAAACAGAAGGTTTTGCTATTGAGATCAACCCCGATGAACTGTCAACACAAATGATCAATTCCTTTTCAAAGGAAGATAAGAGCGCTTATTTAAAAGATGAAGTTGATAAAGAAAGATACAAGGACATTAAGCGCAGGCTTGAAAAGCGATATGGATTTAAAGCCGATAAGTTAACAAGGCGGCAGGCTTACCTGGCAAAAGATGAGTGGTTGAAAGATATGCGGAAGCCTGATGATATGCACACATTCATGGATGCATGGCTGTACAACATTGCCCGTAACATGGGTAAGTGGACAGGTGGTATTGAAGACCTGGAAGATCAATTGAGCTTAATTGAAAAAGAAGAAGCGTCGTTTGCATTTGAAGACCTGCTGATCGATAAAAAAATTATCCAGGGCGGCTTAAATCAAATGATTGATATGTATCTGTCGCAGGATCTTCAGGCAATTGATTTTTATATCAATGGCAATCATCAATCAAAAAAAGATGAGTGGTTGAACAAGCGGAACATGAAGATGTCGCACCGCATGGATAGTATCCTGCAAATGCGTAGCTGTTTTTTTGCTATTGGTGCTGCACATTTGCCCGGCGATTCGGGAGTGATTCAATTGTTGCTTAAGAAAGGGTTTAAAGTAGAGCCTGTGTTTTCATCGCAAAAAATTTCTCCTGATGAATACAAGTCAACTGCTTCACAAATGAAATGGCAACCCTTTGTGCCGACAGATAGTTTGTATAGTGTTTCTTTTCCATCCCGATCGGCCACCATGTTTATGGCAGGCAATGTGATAAAAATGGAAATGTGTATTGATATTCCTTCAGCTACTTACTACATTACCTGTGCTGTTCCTAATATGCGGCAGGATGCAAACAAGGAAAAGCTGATAGAAGAAATGTTGCAGGGATTTACGCAAGGCAGCAAGATCATTGAGCGTAAGAAAATTGATGTTGACGGACAAACAGGTTTGGAATTGTTAGTTGAAAAAGATGGTTACCTGCGTGTAAAAGGATTTTTAAAAGGTAATTATGCTTTCATGAATGTAATGGGGCATGAAACAAAAAAAGAAATGGTAACCGGTGAAATGGCTGAACAGTTTTTTTCTTCCTTCAAAGTGGAAGAGAATGCATTGATGTTATCGCACCAAATGAAAACATACACAAATGCTGAACAGGGATTTAGTGTGCTGCTTCCCGGCAAGCCGGAAAATATAAAGAACGAAAAGGATGTGGAAGGGTGGATATCAAAAACCTACTCGTCAATTGATATGAAGAATAACATCTTCTTCATGGTTGTTGTGCGAAGTACCGGCCCAGGTTTTTATCTGAATGGCGATTCAAATTATTTTGCTTTACAAAAGGAAAGTTGGGGAAGAATGCTCAAGGAGCTTAAAAAAGAAGAATACTTTAAGCTGGGTGCATTTCCTGCAATGAGGTATGATTTTATGCTTGAGCAAGACAAGCAGAAAGTGTACAGTAAAACGTTTACTATAAACCGGGGTAACCGATCTTACCTGTTATTAGCTGTTACTGAAAAGGAAACAGAAATGGACGGGGTCATTAAAACATTCTTCAACTCGTTTCAGCTTCTTCCCTATAAGCAAGCCAACTGGAAAACGAATGTATCACCCGGCGGACATTTTTCTTCTTACACGCCAGCTCCCATTGAGATCAAAAAAACAGGTGATGCTCAAACTAAGACCGATACGTTAACTACTTCTGTTTCTTACGTATCGTATGATTCATTAACGGCTGTGTCCTACGAGTTTTTGAAAATAGGATACGCCGATTATTATCAGGCAAAAACCGACAGCGCATTGTTTCATGATGCGATGTATACACAAACCGAACGATCAGATTCGGTGATCAGTACAAAGTACATGACCAATGGAAAAAGTAAAGCACAGGAAGTAGTACTGAAGTTAAAAGATAACCAGAATTACAGGCGCTTACGGATGGTGCTTCATGGCGATACTATGTATTTCGTATCGGCTTTTTTACATCAGGATCTGTTGTACTCAACTGATGTGAACAAGTGCTTTGATGAGATGCTGATGTTAAGTACAGCGGGGCCTACTACATTGTTTAAGAAAAAAACAAAGGAATTATTTGATGACCTGAACTCAGGAGATTCGGTACGTTTCAGCAGAGCAGCTGAAGGAATTGAAGGCGTTGATTTTGACAAAGAAGATCTGCCGATGTTGAAAGAAGCGTTATTGAAGAATTACGACCTGGCAGAAGGTGATCATGATGATATCTATGATGATATTGCCGATATTATTATCAATGTTGGCGATTCATCAGTTGTTGATTTTGTGCGGCAGAAATATTTTTCCCCGGTAGTAGATAATGAGTTACAGAAAATGTCGATGCTGCATATGCTGGCGGCAACGAAAACAAAAGAAAGTTATGCGGTACTGAAAGACCTGATCTTAAAGGAAGCTCCACTTGTTGAATACACAGGCAGCCTGGAGTATAAACTCCGGGATTCGCTTCAGCTTACTGCAACGCTTTTTCCTGAACTGATGAAGTTGGGATCAGATTCACTTTACTATGATTTTACTGCTTCACTTGCCAATCATTTATTGGATAGTAATCATATTACGCTTGACATCATTAAGCCATTTGAGGATAATTTACTGCTGGCGGCAAACGGGTTGCTTGCTAAAATCAAAACTGATCCTGAAGCAGAAATATGGAAGGAAAGTGAAGCGGTGCATTTGCTGGCAAAATTGAATACAACTAAAGGAAATGCATTACTGCAAGATCTTGTTGCAGTAAATCTGAAATATCTTAACAGCACTTTGGTTGCAGAGTTGCTGCTGAATAAACAAACTGTGCCCAAAGAAAGTATTGAACTGCTTGCTGCTGATAAGGAGTACAGATTTGCATTTTACAACAAGCTCCAACGAAAAGGGCTTGCTTCATTTTTTCCTGCAAAGTATGCTACACAAAAATTATTGGCAGAGGCAGACATATATGTGATGGCTTCTGATGATTATACCGTTGAAAGCATGGTTTACCTTGATAGTAAAGTGATCAATTATAAAGGAGCAGAAAAGCGTTTTTATCTTTATAAGGTAAAGATGGAAGAGGATGGTTGGTATCTTGGAATTTCAGGCGGGTATAACAAAGACATGAAGATCCTTGCTATAAAAGAAGGAGAAGATGTGGGTGGTATTTATTGGGCAGAAGAATATGAAGCTAAAAAAGTAAACGAACAATTTGAGAAGTACATAAAAGAATACCTGGAAAGCAGCAATTAAAACTGTAACCTGAAACTGCCAAATACACCAAAGCGTTTGTACTGTTCTTTCGGCAGTGGTTGTGGCGATAAGCGCCATATAAAATCAAACCGGAGCACACGGAAAATATTATCGACACCGGTTCCAACTTCCATATAGGTTTTACTATTGAGCGATTGGAACTGGTGTCCACGATCAAAAATAGCACCCACCTGGTTAAATGTTCTGTTACTTTCACTCAGGCTTCCCCATAAAAATTTTGCTGTCCAGAACTGACGCAGCTTCAGTTTGCGTGTTGGTGGTAACCAACGAAACATTCCGTTGCCAATATTGTGTTCAAGATTAATACCTGCATATTCATCACTCAGGTATTCAAACCTGTTCATGAGGTTGAAGGCATACTTGTTGTAATAAAATATTTCATTGCCGGGGTGCATTTCAAGTAACGGGAAAGGAAGTGTGCCATATACTTTGCCTGCATAAGCATTGAAATACATTTCGCCATAGTTTGCTATTTTGAAATAATCATGTACCGATAAGCTGATGCGATGATATTGGTAATTGCTTTTTAAGAAGCCAGGAAAACCTCTTGCATACTTCAGCTCAGCAATAGGATAGGGGCTTCCTAAACTTGAACGCAGAAATGTTCCTTCCAGGAAACGTTCGAGATAAGCATAACGGATACGGAAACCAACTTCCATATTATTCAACGCTTCGCCTGTTCCATCAGGGTAGATTGATTTGTCAGGCAGCGAACGGATGGGATTGAATTTTTTTCGTGTTCCTGAAATTTCAAATGTAAACCCGGCATGTGTTTCTTTTGAAAACTCAATACGTTGCTGTTCTACATGCAGGAATTTAATGGGCACCTGCGATTTTCTTGTGGCTAATGTAAATACATTATCTGTTCCTACTTCATCATAATAACGCTGACCATTATCATAGTCGTTTGTGTACGACATGTATAACCGCATGCGGGGATCACGTTTAAACAGGTGAGTGATCTCAGCACGGCCTTTAAATTTTTTATCGGTAAAACCATACGCCAGGTAACCACGCAACCACCAGGTTTTACTAAAGTTGGTACTGGTACCAATGTCAAGCCTTGTACGAAAGCCCTCCACTATGTTTGCACTCATTACATTAAACCAGGGGCCGTACTCAAAACTGCCGAAGGCTTTATAACCGGTTGCAAGAAAATTAGCAATATCACTATAGCGTTTGAACAACGGCATGTTTTGCAACGTATCAATCATGTTATAAATAGCCTGTTCATTTTTTGCCAGGTCTTCGTGCCTCGATTCATTCCAGTATGCTTCAGGTTGTTCTGTAGAGCCGGCAAGTAAAACGGTTTCTTCAAGCTTCTTATTCTTTAGCAGCTTTTCCCATACTACACCAGAGTTGATCAGGATATCTTTATATGTTGTTGTTTTTCTTCCCGTAACACCAAACTTCTGTTTACCAATGGCCGATACATCCATGATAAATTTATCCTTTGCTAAAAACCATACACTGTCATTTACCAGTTTGTACTCCTGCACAATACTCAGTTTCTCTACATAGTTCACATTTGCTTCTTTCGACAAACGCAGATTCATCTTTTGTACAGCAAACGTTGTATCATGTATCCAGCAATCGCCTTCAAATGTGTTTTCGCCTTTTCTTTTTGGTGTAAAAACCAAATGGAAAAAACGTTTGCCGGCCACATACTGCGTATCAGGAACACGGTAATCATAAAACGCATCACCATTATCGCTGATGGGGCTGATAAAACGTTTATCGAACACCGGTATATAGTTGTTATATACATTGATGTTTTGATCCATACCGCCGAGCAGCTTTTGTACACTCTCATTTTTTAAGCCGGAGGTTCTGCTTGCTTTGATCTCTTCTCTCCGTCGTAAAGGTGTTTTCTGGTAATAGTAATCCGAGATGGTTTCTGTAAGGAACACAGGCAGAAAAGGTTTTTCTTCACTTGTGCTGTCAATGTTCTGATCCATAATAAAACCAAAAGGTTTTAATGGCCTGATGTTCTTAAATTTTTCTTTGTTGAAACGGTTGAGATCAATCTCGAGTTTATTGTATAACTCATAACCAAAATTCTCAAAGCGGTAACGGTCGTTCACAGGTTTTTGTCGTACAACTTTTCGCCAAAGTATCCAGCCTCTTCCGTATTTCGATTTAACCACTACTTCCTTACCTGCACTTCCACGCTCCAGTTGAATAACCAGGAAAACAGAATCACTTTTTGTTTGGGGAATAGCAACCGTTAAGCTTTTATAACCAACATAGGTAATAAGCAAGGAATCTGTTGCAGCAATACTGGCTAAATGAAAAGTAAACAAACCGGCTGAGTCACTCAGCTTACCGGTGGTTGTATTTTTAAGCACAACCGATGCAAACGGAATCGGCTCATCGGAATGTGAGTCTTTAATGATACCGGATACAATTTTTGTTTGCGCCGATACGGAGAGGGAGCACAGGATACAAAGCACAAAATTCAGGTTCAACTTCATCCGGTCAATAGCGATTGTTTGAAGCAATAAAAGTAACGAATCCCTGTGGCCTTAATGCAGCGGTTTTTCTGCAGGCTAAGTGTTTTCCTCAACTTTCTGTTAAAAAGTAGAGGAAATAGTTGTGATGAATAACGAAAAACAGTTTACTTTGTAACTCAAAGTGCTTTTATGAGTAGCCAGAATCAAACGCTTGAAACAATACAGGATATCCGTAACATGATGGACAGAAGCAGCCGCTTCCTAAGCCTGAGTGGCTTGAGTGGAGTGGGTGCAGGGGTGTGTGCCTTAGTGGGTGCTTGGTTTGCCAATGATGTTATTGCGGGATCCGACAGGGCGAAAGAAGTAAAATCGGGTATTGGCAGGCAGTATGATGGTGGAGGAAGCGGGCTTGATGTACTGCAATCGTTTATGGGGCACCGTTTGTTTATGATCGCCGGTGTTACACTCATCTCTGCAATTGTGGTGGCGGTTGTATTTACTTATATACGCAGCAGCAAACAAGGGATTCCTGTGTGGAGTGCCACTGCCCAACGCCTGGTATGGAATGTAGCTGTTCCGCTTGTTGCAGGCGGTTTGTTCCTTTTAAAGTTAATTGAGGCAGGTGTTTATGGTTTAATAGCACCGGGCTGCCTTATTTTTTATGGCATTGCATTGATCAACGGTGCAAAGTATACCATTGGTGAAATCCGTTTTCTTGGTTATGCCATGACAGGGCTTGGTTTAATTAGTTGCTGGTTTCCGGGTTATGGGCTTTATTTTTGGGCCGCCGGATTTGGCCTCTTACATATAATATATGGTGTGGTAATGTGGAATAAGTATGAACGGGGCGTTATGCAAACGGAGAAAAAAATATGAAGCTTCCAATTGAACAGCTGCAAAAAGTATTCGACAGCCGGGTGAGGTTAGGCGTTATGAGTGCGTTAATGGTGAATGCGCAGGTGAGTTTTAATGAACTGAAAGAACTGATCAATGTAACCGATGGAAATCTTGCATCGCATTTAAAAGCGCTGGAAGAAAGTGGCTATATAAAAGTGAACAAAGGATTTATCGGGCGTAAAACAAACACAACCTATGCCGTTACCAAAGCCGGGGAAAAAGCTTTTCGATTACATCTTGATGCGCTTGAGCAAATGATCAGGCAAATGGGGAAGTAAATTTTTTTGTCAATAAACTTTGAAATTCAAAGTGCTTTTAAAATAAACAAAATGAACACACAACAACAGCCTTCGTTCCTTCAACGGTATGGCATTTTCATTAAGTCGATCCTGGTTGGTTTTTTGATCATTGTTCTGCTGATCCCAACTGCATTTATCATGGAATTGGTGCGTGAGCGACAGGACAGGCAACGGGAAGTAATAGCAGAAGTAAGTTCGAAATGGGCAACCGCACAAATTGTAAGCGGCCCGTTCTTGCTTATTCCCTATCATGAAAAAATAATTGATGAGAAGGGCAAAGTGATCCTGATCAAGAAGATGATGCATTACCTGCCTGAAACAGAAAACGTAAATGGTCAACTTTTTCCTGAAGAACGACACCGAAGTATTTTCAAGATCATTCTTTATAAATCGGATATTACCATCACCGGAAAATTTTTACCGGTTCAGTTAGCGGAGATCGGGGTTGATCCTGCAGATGTAGTATGGAATGAAGTAAGGCTTTGTCTTGGTATTTCAGATAACCGTGGTATTGCAGAAGCATTATCGCTGAAATGGAACGGGCAAACAGCATCAATGGACCCCGGTTTTCCTTCAACTGATATTGCCGGTTCAGGTGTAAGCAGTTTGCTGATGAATGCAGATGCATTGAAGGATTCAGTACACACGTTTGAACTGAAATTAAAACTGAAAGGTTCAGAACGCCTTTATTTTACACCGCTTGGTAAACAAACAAATGTACAGTTACAATCAACCTGGCCCGATCCTGCTTTCGATGGAAAATTTTTGCCAACACAATCAACTGTTACCGATAAAGGATTTACAGCCAGCTGGAACATCCTACATTTTACACGTGATATTCCCCAGTTATGGAAAGATGAAAAACAGCATATCGATTCAACAGCATTTGGAGTTGAGTTGTTGCAGGGAATTGACTCGTACAGCAAAACAATGCGTACAGTTAAATATGCAATACTGTTTATTGCACTCACCTTTTTTCTTTATTTCTTTATTGAAACGCTGAAGAAAAAAAGTGTACATCCGTTACAGTATGTATTGGTAGGATTGGCACTTTGTATTTTTTATACGCTGTTACTATCGGTTTCAGAATATACCGGTTTTAATGTGGCTTATCTAATTTCATCTGTTGCCACCATTGGTCTTATTACAGCTTACACGTACAGTATTTTTAAACAGGCAGCCATTGCACTTGCATTGCTTGTATTCCTTTCATCGCTTTATGGTTTTATCTACATCCTTATTCAGTTGCAGGACGGTGCTTTATTGTTCGGTAGTATCGGATTATTTATTCTCCTTGCTATAGTGATGTATTATTCAAAGAAGATCGATTGGTATGGCGATAATAAAAAAGCAACTGAGTTGAACAATGATAACACATCAGCGTCATGAAAAAGATCTTAAAAAATATACGCAGCAGCCTGCTGGTTATACTTACGCACACATTTGCATTACCAATATTGAAAATTGTGAGGCGCAAGAAAAAATTCCCTTACAATATGGAACAGCTTAGCGCCTTGCCGTATGAAACAGTTGGCAATGAAGTATGGCAGGCGATGAATGCGCATAATCTGCGGTTGCTTCCATATTACGAGCGGCATGATATTAAACATGTGGTACTTAACTATCCATTTACTGACGAAGGCGAAGTGTGTCTGCAGTTTTTTATGCTGGCAAATGGAAGGGTTTCATTTCCTGTGTTGGCAACAGTAATTTACGGATTGGCAACCATGCCGGAGTATTATGCTTCTTTCCGAAAAGCATACCAAAGGGGAAAAGAAGCAGGCGATATTTCGAAGTTAGATTGGTTTGCTATTATGCCGGAGCAGATCACTGAAGTTCGTAAACAATATCAAATAGTATAATTCTATGAGATCGTTTTACTATGCTGTCAGCGGATTACTGTATGCATTGCGAAAGGAATACAACCTGCGTTTACACGCAGGCAGTGCAGCTGCTGTTTGCATTGCCGGGTTGTTTCTGCACATCTCTTTGCTGGAGTGGATGCTGGTGGTGATGTGCATGGTTGCCGTTATTGCTGCTGAGTTAGTGAATACTGCTCTTGAAATTTTGTGCGATCATGTAACACCGGAACAACACCCATCCATAAAAATGGTTAAGGATATTGCAGCAGCTGCCGTATTGGTTGTAAGCACAGGCGCTGCTATAGTTGGCGCTATGATCTTTATACCTAAAATTTTTTAAGATCAGTTATGCAACGCATTTTATTTTACTCCGTTGGCTTTTCCTTATTGCTTTATGCATTTCGTGTATGGTACACCGGCAGTTTTCTGTTCCTGTTCATTCCATGGAATTTGTTCCTTGCGTGGCTGCCTTTTTGCTTCAGTTGTTTGTTGAAGCATTCGGGCTTTTCTTTCCGCAACCTGTCATTAATAGCTTTGTGGTTATTGTTCTTCCCCAACTCACCTTACCTTATTACCGATCTGTTTCATTTGGAGCAGCGGGCTGGGGTGCCTTTGTATTACGATCTGGTATTGCTGTTTATGGCAGCATGGAATGGTTTGCTCATGGGTTTGCTGTCGCTACGGAATATTGAACGATTCTTATTGCAACGGCTTTCTGTGTTTAAAGTTCGGGCTATCATTTTTTCATGCATTGGTTTATGTGGTTTTGGTATTTATCTCGGCAGGTACGACAGGTATAACAGCTGGCATCTTATAACACAACCACTGGATCTGCTGAAAGGTATTGCAGCAAAAATCATTTACCCGGCATCACATCCCGGTGCATGGGCTGTTACTATTTTGTTTACAGTAGTATTGTTGCTGATCTATGAAGCACTCAAAAAAATGCCTGCTCATTTTAGTGAGCAGGCATCCTTATGAAAAAGTAAGTTGATTAAAAATCAAGACCAACTGATACATGCATCACCGGTTTTCCCTGGAAGATGCCACTCATTTGCCAGCCGGCATCAAAGCGAAGGAAATAACCAAGTAATGTACTTCTTGCACCAAAACCATAACTGCCGAGGAAAGGACCAATGCCAGGCGCTTTAATGGTAACAGTAACCGGACTGTTGGGATCGTTTGCATCGGTATATGAAACCTCTGGTCTTCCGATCTTGTTGTAGCGGCCATTCCATGCAGTACCAAGATCAATAAACTGTACTAACTGGAAGTTACGCAGGAATGCATTGTTGATTGGTTTATTGAAGAACGTAGTGAACACGGGCAAACGTAATTCACTGTTAATGACAAGGGCATTGTTTCCGTTTGCTGCATTTTGTGTAAAGCCACGCAGGTTTACTGCCAGTGATTCGTACACATAACTCTGATCTGGTGCCGGGCGGTTGGCTGTATTGAAATAACGTTCTTTAATAACACCGTTTCGTACAACCTGGTTTTGACCAAGCATAATCCAACCATCAGTACCACCCAGGTAATAAATGAATTTATTATCGCCCCATGAAACATCTGCAGCACCACGCACAGCCCAGATAAAGTTGCGGTAAATGCGTAGGTAATGGCGGGCATCAAAACCAAAGTTGAAAGTAAGATCACCGGGACGTTCAGAATAATTACCACCTAAGCGATTGAACATTTCCACCCAGCCTTTTGCACGGAAACCATTCCAGATGTTGGTAACAGGGTTAATAGTATTGTCGTGTACAAATTCAACTCTGCCCAATGCAAAGTTTTCATCAAGATCAGGTTCAGCAAGTGAGCCAGCTATCTGGTCGTTACTTTTAGTGATATACACATCTCTGCGTATACCGGCTGTTACCTGTATACGTTGTACTTCGTTTAACGGATAGGCAATGTTACCCTGGTAAATGCTGTTAAGTATTTGTACAGGGAACACACCTCTTGGAGTTTGTATAGCATTGCCAATAACCGAAGCTCGGTAATAAGTAAGTCCCCAGTCAATGCGGCGTTTCAGGTTATCGAAACGCATGTAAATTTCATTATCCTGCAAACCATAGTTAATACGGAATGCACCGCTGAACTTATAATCTTCCATAAACTCCATAGCACCAACTCTTGTCATGGCATTCAGCGGATTGCTGTTACCAAGATTAACAGGGCCTGATGCTCCTGAGAATGGTTGAAAACGGTTGATGAGTAATGCACCATTTGAAGCAAAGTTGGTGGTAACATTATCAAGGAAATATTTCTTTGTGTAAGGGAACAGACGCATACGGCTCAACACTTCTTCTCTTGTTTGCCCTTTTGCACCCATCAGTTTTTGTCCCGGCTGAATGGAATCATCTTTAAACTCTGTTTCAAAGAAATCGTTGGCAGGTTTAGGTGTTGTTACACTGTCAATAATATCGGTGCGGTCCTGCGAGTTTTCACCGGCGATCTTATCAAGCCTTGTCATTCGCTTGATGTATTCCGTAGGTCTTGCGTTTACATTTCGTTTACGCAATGTGTTTTCATCTACTTTCAGTTTATAGAGGAATTTAAATTCGCCTTGCCTGTTCACTTCCGTAACCTGTCCGTTATCGCCAGCAATGCGGCTTTCCAATACGCTGCTCTGGTAGTTTGATAAAGGGAACGTATAAGAACTGTCATCTGTCACACGGAAGGTGTAAACAGAATCTGGCTCCTGTTTGTTCCATGCCTGTAATGTTGAATCAAGTTCTTTTGGTTCAGGATTACGCAGCAGTTCATCGCCCACCTGGAAGATGGTATCAAGACCTGCAGCTGTAGTGCTGAAGAAACCTGCCCAACGGTTGCCAATACCATTTTCATCGCTGATGAAGGTGAAGTGATTGGTATTGTATTGCGCAGGGTAACGTGCATTACCGTATTTGATATTGCTGAGTTGCGATATTTGTTTGAACTCTGATTTGTTCCAGTTGTCGATCAGGAAAACATTGTAACGGTCTTTTGGTAACACCGTATCACCGGTAGGTGCATATGGTGAAGGTCTGTTACTGGAGAAGATGATACCCGTTTTGTTCGGGAATGCCACAAAGCTTGCATCCAGATCATCATATACATCATTCGTGATCTGCTCTTCTTTCATTTTATCGATCTTGTACACAAACACATCACTCTGCCCACCTTTCACCGCACTCATCACCAGTGTATTTGGGTCCAGCATGTATTGCATATCATTCACCTGCTCAAACGGAAGCTCAACATTCTTTACTGTTTTAATACGGCGGAATGCATCATATACATTCAGCAGCACTTTTCCTTTTTCCCAAACGATCATGGCAATACGTGTTCCTTTCGGATCCCATGCCAGTAAAGGGTAATTCGGGTTTGGCTTTTCTTCAAGATTGCGAACTCCGCTCTTCCACAATACTTTTTCCGAAATAAAATTCTCATTCAGGATCACCCTTGTTTGTCCTTTTTTGTATTCAACCACTGCGTAAGTAAAACTTTTAGGATTGGGGTTTGCCTGGAAACGGAAATAATCGTTCTTGCCAATTTCTTTTGGAACAGTTAAACGGCCGCTTGGTACATTTCTTCTTGCACGGATGTCTTTAAAATATTTATCACGGTTGTACATCATAAAATCTTTGAGTACATCCTTGAGTTTTTTCTTGGCAATGGTTTGTGTGGCCCTGTTTACATTTTTATAAATACGGCTGAGGTATAACATGTAGGTTACATTCTCCTTACGGTAACGTTCTTCAATGTAATACCAAAAAGCATGGCCCGCCAGTTGCGGTTGCTGGTAAGCAAAATGATAAAAGCTTTTATAATCGGCACCAATCATGGCACTTTTTAATTCATTATCCAGTTTGGTGCTCCAGTTTTCAGCAGCATAAGAAATATAACCATCGGTCATCCACTTTGGCAGATCAAGTAAGGCCTGGTTTTGTGCAAACTCGCCCAAGTCATCACCAAACAACATGCTTTCCACAAGAACTTTTGCAATACCCTGGCGAATCTGGCGGCGGAGATCATTATGATCGCCATTATAATACACCACCATTTTATTATTCACCAGTTTGGTTAAGCCGCCTGCATTTGAATATTCAAGACCAATACCAATATTTGATTGTTTGAAGTCGTTGAAATTATTGTAGAGTACAACATTGATCCTGCGCTGGATACCAAACTCAATAAAATCTTCCAGTGAAGGCAATTCTTCTTCAGCTACCTGCGTGGCAAATTTGGCAAGTTCCAGCCCGTTGAGTGTATAGTGAACGTTGAAGTTGGGACTTTGGTAAAAGCTCCATTTGAATTTTGTATGCTGCACCCGGTTTTTCCCGAACTCGACCATATTTACCTGTGCCGAAGCCTGGGTAAGGAATAAAAAAAAGAGTAGTGATGCCGATACTGTAAGCCTTAGAAAACCGTTCACTTGAATTCGCATATTTTCGTGTTATATCATTAAGAGAATCAGGTTTGGGAAAACCAGTATTTAAAAATACAAAAATCAATCCATGTTCACTGTTAAAGCTTTTACGTTCAGCCCTGTTCAGGAGAACACGTATGTTCTGTATAACGAACAGAAGCAGGCCTTCATTATTGATCCCGGCTGTTATTTTGAAGAAGAACGGGAAGAGTTGGCCCGGTTTCTTCAACAAAACAAACTTACCCCGGTAAAATTGCTCAACACACATTGCCATCTTGATCATGTTTTTGGCAACAAATGGATATATGAAACATACGGTTTGGAACTGCATCTTCATCCCAACGAAAAACCTGTGCTTGACCGTGCTCCGGTAAGTGGACTTATGTGGAACCTGCCCTTTGATAATTACAATGGACCGCTGCATTGGTTGAATGAAGGAGATACTATTTTGCTGGGAACTGATGAACTGCAGGTGCTGTTTGCACCCGGGCATGCACCGGGGCATGTTTGTTTTTACTGCAAGGCACAGGCATTTGTAATTGGTGGCGATGTATTATTTCGCCAAAGCATTGGCCGTACCGATCTGCCAGGTGGTGATCATGAACAGTTGCTGAACAGCATACGCACTCAGCTTTTTGTTTTGCCCGATGAAACAACAGTATACAGTGGCCATGGCCCCACAACAACCATCGGGTATGAGAAAAGGAATAATCCTTTTTTGCAGTGAAAAGTTGAGATCACTTGTTAGCGGGCTGCAATGAACTTTCCAATAAAAGGAAGATGTTGCAGTTCTTTCCGCTCCACCTGTACCACCAGCCAGGCAAAACAGGCAAGTAATAATGTGCCGGTGGCAACGCTGAACCATAATGGCGAATAGAAATACAGCAGCAACTTGTGCAGCAGCACCAACGTGGTTACTGCCAGCAGATAGTTGATGATCTTTTTTCTTGGATAAGGAACAGGGTAGTATTTCTGACCCAGTGCATAACTACTTACCATCATAAAAAGATAGCAGGAGAAAGTAGCAATGGCTGCACCCCAGTAATGAAACTTCGGTATCAGTACAATATTGAGGAGAACAGTAATAACAGCGCCGGCAATAGTAATAATGGCGCCATACATGTTTTTGTTGGTGAGCTTATACCAAACGCTGAGGTTATAATAAATGCCCAGGAAAATATTGCCCATTGCCAGCACCAGCACTACATTCATGCCTTCGCCCCAGGCTTTTGATTTAAGGGTGAGGATCCATTTCAGTACATCGAGATACAATCCAATGCCGAGGAACATAAAGCAACAGGCAATTACAAAAAACTTCATTACACGTGCATAGGTGCGTGGGGCATCTTCATCTTTTGCTCTATTGAAAAAGAACGGTTCGGCAGCCATACGGAAAGCCTGGATCATGATGGTAATGAGCACGGCAATACGATAGATGTTGGCAAACACACCCAACTCGTGTTTGGCCTGCTTTTCCGGCAGGTCCACTACATGCTGGTACACCAACCTGCTCAG
>NZ_CAMLGT010000056.1 GCF_946479605.1 uncultured Lacibacter sp. | reverse complement strand
ACACCTCCCGGGGTCATCGAAATGTTATCAATCAAAGGAATCGGGCCAAAAAAAATTTCCACCATCTGGAAAGAAATGGAAATTGAAAGTATTGGCGAATTACTATATGCCTGTGAAGAGAACCGTTTGTTGCTGTTTAAGGGCTTTGGCGAAAAAACGCAGGCCAATGTAAAAGAATCCATCGAGTTTTTTCTGAAGCATAAAGACATTCATTTGTATGCTGATGTGGAAGCTTATGCTTTGGCTGTTGACAAAAACCTGCATGACCATTTTGCTGCCGAGCGTTTTGAACTGACGGGCGAATTCAGAAGACAGATGGAAATCATTCACCAGCTGGAATGGGTAACTACTACACCACTATCCAAACTACTACCAATCTTTACCAATCATAATTTTGAAGTACTTGACCAAACGGAACAGTTTCTTTCAGTAAAAGGGCCGGAAAATATTGTGTTGCAGTTTCATATTGCAACTGCCGAAAACTTTGGCTCGTTACTATTCACAACATCTGCATCAGAAGAGTTTTTACAGTCTTGGGGCACTGTAACAAATGCTGCTGAAGAAACCATGTTGTTTGAAGAAAAGGGAATCGCTTATATCCCCTCCTGCCTGCGTGAAGATAGCAATACCACTCCTGTTCCGGATCTCATTCAGCCATCATCCATTAAAGGTATTATTCACAGCCACAGTAACTGGAGCGATGGTGGTGAAACCATTGAAACCATGGCACGCCATGCACAGGAAAAAGGTTTTGAATACCTGGTGATCAGCGATCACAGTAAAAGCGCCGGTTATGCCAATGGGTTAAGTGTTGAGCGTATTGAACAACAACATCAATACATTGATGAGTTGAACAGCAAGCTCAATGGCTTCCGCATTTTTAAAAGTATTGAAGCTGATATATTGGGAGATGGATCACTGGATTATGATGATGATACACTCGCCACATTTGATTTGGTGATCGCATCGGTACACAGCAACTTAAAGATGAACGAAGAGAAAGCAATGATGCGTGTGATGAATGCCATTGAAAATCCGTACACAACAATATTAGGGCACATGACCGGACGGTTATTGTTGAGCCGTGCAGGTTATCCGCTTGATCATAAAAAAATCATTGATGCGTGTGTTGCCAATAGTGTGGTGATTGAATTAAACGCACACCCACGCCGATTAGATATTGACTGGCGCTGGATCCCTTATGCATTGGAGAAAGGTGCACTTCTTTCCATTAACCCCGATGCGCATGAACTGAGTGGTTACAACGATGTGAAGTATGGTACGCTTGCCGCACAAAAAGGCCGGCTAACAGCCAGCCGTAACCTCAGCAGTTTTTCGTTACGGGAGTTTGAAGAATACATCATGGATGTGCGGATGGAGAAAGGGATATGAACTGCTCCTTTTTGCTATGCCTGAAACTGCCTGTAAAGTGGGCGTAAAGCAGCTTAATCAACGAAGGATGAGCGAAGGATGAACGAAGGACAATTGTAGTTGACCAACTCTACTAATAAACTAAACACATGCATAATGCCGGGCTTCTGATATCATACTCGTTTTAACATAACACAAAAACTAATGTCATTAATGACTGAAGAAGATAACAACCACGTTGAAATACTATTTCGCTTTTTTAGTGAAGTTTTGGATGAAGAAACGGTTGAACATTTGTGGGCGGTAATTGTTGACCAGGACAAAGGGCTTTACCAACTGGATTGTATCCCATTTTATGCAGCTGCTGCTTCCGGCGATGTTGTGTTTGCGGAATTTGACGATACAGAACAAACACTGACATACAGAAAGACCATTGAATTTTCAGGCAATTCAACAGTACAGGTTGTGCTGCTGGATACAAGCCACAATATCAACACAATCCGTAATACATTCAACGACCTGGGCTGCTTTTCAGAGCAACTTAACAACAGGTATTTTGTCATGGAAATTCCTGCTGACAACGATTACAGTTTAATCAGGCAGAAGCTGACAGAGCTGGAAGAAAAAGAAATTATTGGCTATGCTGAACCAATTTTATCAGACAGGCATAGTTATTAGAATTGCAGGTTAGTCATTACTGCAAATTACCTGATGTAACGGAACAGACACATGAATAACAACGAGTCCTTTTCAAGAGATTTGTATTAAAAAATTGGAGGCCTGAAAGCAAAATAAATCAAAATTATCACCATAGAACTGCTTTAACTAATAAGCACCATCTCATCCCAACATCCTTTCTATCCTCACTCCTAAACTTTTTTCTTCAAAAAAATTTGCGTAGCCAAATAACTACATATATTTTTGTAGCCAAATAGCTACATAATGAATTTACGAAGAGACGTTTTCCAGGCCATTGCTGATCCTACGAGGAGGGCGATCCTGCTGTTAGTGGCTTCGCAATCCATGACGGCAGGCGCCATTGCTGCCAACTTTGATACTGCCCGGCCAACAGTTTCGAAACATTTACAAATACTCACTGAATGTGAATTGCTGAAACAGGAGCAATATGGCCGGGAAATGTATTATCATTTTAATCCAAAAAAAATGAAAGAGGTTGCCGATTTTCTTGAGCCCTTCCGTACTATGTGGGATGACCGTTTTACTAAACTGGAGAGCATCATGAAAAACTATAAACCTAAAAAATAACACGCATGGAACGTAAAACAAACATACATGCCGAAGATGGTAAACAGGAGTTAACCATTACAAGAGAATTTGAACTGCCGCTTGCATTACTGTTTAAAGCTTATGAAGAAGCAGAACTTGTGGAACAATGGATGGGAACAAAAGTGCTGAAGCTGGAGAACAGGCAGCATGGCAGCTACCGGTTTGAAACAACCGATCCAATGGGCAACAAACATCATTTCAACGGAACGATCCATTCGTTTGTGCAAAATCAAACAATCGTCCGCACATTTGAAATGGAGAATACCGGGTTTGATGTACAGCTGGAGTTCCTTTCATTTGAACAGCTGAGTGAAGAGCGCAGCAAACTCACCATGCATGTCGTTTACAAATCAGTTGCGCTTCGTGATCAAATGCTGAAACTACCGTTTGCACAAGGCATCAATATGGCACATAACCGTATCCAGGAACTGTTCAATAAACAGCGTCAATAACCAGCAAAACAAAAACATCATGAGCAAGCGAAACAAACTCATTTACTGGATTGCCACGGCCTGGCTATCGTTAGGTATGCTCTCAACCGGCATTGTACAATTTCTGAAAATGAAAGAAGAAGCTGACATGTTTACACACCTTGGCTACCCTTCTTATTTACTCACCATGCTGGCTGTATGGAAATTTGCCGGTGTTATCGTTCTGCTTCTGCCTAAATTTCCATTGCTGAAGGAATGGGCCTATGCCGGTTTTTTCTTTTCCATGTCGGGTGCATTGCTGTCGCATATTGCTTTGGGTGATCCGTTGAAAGATTTATTTCCACCAATGCTGTTGCTGCTGCTTACTATCACCTCGTGGTACTTCCGGCCTGCAGACAGGAAACTTGGTTTTAAAACAGTTCATCACTAAATAAAAAGTATGAATCCAAAAGTTGATTGGTACTTCAGTAAAAACGAAACGTGGCAGAAAGAACTGGAACAGCTACGAACCATTGTTCTCGACTGTGGTTTAACAGAAGAATTAAAATGGGGCTGCCCCTGTTATCAATACCAGAACAGGAATGTGGTGCTGCTTCATGTGTTTAAAGAGTACTGTGCGGTTTTGTTTTTTAAAGGAGCATTGCTGAACGATGAACATGCGGTTCTGGTACAGCAAACAGAAAATGTACAGGCTGCAAGACAAATGCGTTTTACCAATGTGAAAGAAGTAGTGAAACTGAAGAAGGTGCTGAAAGCGTATATTTATGAAGCAATTGAAGTTGAAAAAGCCGGATTGAAAGTGCCTTTAAAAAAGACCACAGAATTCAAGATGCCGGAAGAGTTTGAAGCGAGATTAACGAAGAGTAAGACATTAAAGAACGCATTTGAAGCATTAACGCCCGGCAGGCAAAGGGCTTACCTGCTTTATTTTTCTTCGGCCAAGCAGGCAAAAACACGTGAAGCAAGAATAGAAAAATACATCCCACAAATTATGGCTGGAAAAGGATTGGATGATTGATCATTTTGAAATAAGATCGCATGAGCAAACTAAACAATACCAAAAAGAAACTATCCTCTGAGCAAAAGGATGCACTTCTTACAACATTGAAAACACGTTTTGAGAAGAACATTAAACGACATAAAGGAATTGACTGGGCCGATGTGCAGGCAAAGCTGGAAACAAAACCTGCAAAGCTATGGACGCTGCATGCAATGGAAGAAACAGGTGGTGAGCCTGATGTTGTTGGCTTTGATAAAAAAACAGGCGACTATATTTTTTATGATTGCTCGCCTGAAAGTCCGAAAGAGCGCAGGAGTCTTTGTTACGATCATGAAGCACTGGAAAAACGAAAAGAAAACAAGCCTGCCGACAGTGCAGTTAATATGGCTGCTGATATGGGTATTGAACTTTTATCCGAAGAGCAATACAAAGAGCTGCACCAGCTGGGAACATTTGATACAAAAACATCGAGCTGGATACACACACCTGCTGAAGTAAGAAAACTTGGCGGTGCCATGTCCTGTGAATTTCGTTTTGGAAGGGTGTTTGTTTATGCCAATGGTGCAGAGTCGTATTTTGCAGCCAGGGGCTTCCGTGGATCAGTACGTGTTTAATGTTGCGTTGCGTTTTCCAAAATATTCGGCTGCCTATCTTCATAACACAATTTTCATCACCTGCTTACTGCACTAACCATACGACAGCTTTTTCATCCAAGGCAACCGACTGTATCATCATCAAACGGCGATGTTGCTTACAGGGAATGGATGCCTGCTGAAAAGCTTCATCCCTTTGTGTATTGCTATTGGGAACTGAAAAGTACAAAGCAGCTACCTGCGCCCTTTATTTACCGTGTTGTCGCCGATGGCTGTATTGATATTTATTTCGACTGCAGCAATCCTGCTGAAAGTTACGTGATGGGCTTTTGCAGAAAATATGTTGAGTTTCCGCTGGGCACTTCGTTCCATTATGCAGGTATCCGTTTTCTTCCTGCAGCTTTTCCACAGCTTTTTTCCATTGATGCAACATCCATCAGTCATAAGGAGGTGTTGTTAGAGCATGTTGCTCCTCTTACTGCTGCATTTCTTCTTCAGCAGTTCCGCTATCAACCATTTACAGAACAACTCACCAGCCAACTCGACAATCACTTGCTACAATTGCTAAACAACCGTACCATTGATTTTGATAACAGGCTGTACGATGCCCTTGCAATCATTCTGCAACATTCAGGAAATGTTCATGTGGAGCAGGATCTTGACACAGGCATCAGTCCACGCCAGCTCCGTCGTCTATTTGAATACTATATTGGCGACAGTGCAAAAACATTTGCCAAAGTAGTGCGCTTTCAACATGTTCTTTCTGCAAAACCATCTGCACAATGCCTGCGGCAGAATAAACTTTTCTTTGATGCAGGCTATTACGACCAGGCCCATTTCATCAAAGAGTTTAAAAATTTTTATGGCGTTACGCCGGGTAAAGCTTTCGGCAGAACAATATGACCGTTTCATACAATGTCCGTTACGGGTTGCTACTGAACTTTGCATCATCAAGTTTTACTGTATGAAAAAAATAGTCAGCATCATTGTACTTCTCTGCATTACCACTCCTTCTATTTCACAAATATCTTCTTCACATAAACAGCAAATACGTATGAAACTGAATGCAGGCATTATTACCAGCAAACTGGCAGAAACAAAACAATTCTATACCAAACAGCTTGGCTTTGGTGTAACCTTTGAAAATGAGTTTTATCTTTTACTGCATACGCCGGGGCATGAAGCTGAATTGAGCTTTCTGTTACCGGAGCATCCCAGCCAGCAGCCATTGTTTCACAAAGCATTTCGTGGGGAAGGCGTTTATCTTACCATTGAAGTGAATGATGTAGATCAACTTTATCTTGATCTGAAGAAAAAAGGGATTGCAATAAAAATTGAATTACGTGATGAACCATGGGGCGACAGGCATTTTGCCATCCAGGATCCGAATGGCATTGGCATTGACTTTGTAAAATACCAGCCCGTAAAATAAAAACAGGGAGCAAATGCTCCCTGTTTTTATCAGTACGTTTCCCATTTATTTTATTTGCGTAACAAGGCCTCAAGGAAATAATAATCAGCATAAATGAGCGGCACATCTATTTCTCCATTAAATGGTTTATTGCCTGTGCTGTGCAACAGAATATATCCTTTTGCTGTGCCTGCGGCTGCCCGGTATTTTTTTGCAAGATTGCTCATGATCTTATCAGCAAAAACCTTGTACTGTTTTTTGCCTGTTGAATAATTTTTTAATTCATACAAAGCAGAAGCAATAATAGCTGCTGCTGATGCATCCCGTGGTTCACCGCTTGTTGTTGGCAAATTAAAATCCCAGTAAGGAATTTTATCAACTGGTAATGCCGGGTGCTTCATTAAAAATGCAGCAACATTCTCTGCCTGTTTTAAATAGGCCGGATCTTTTGTTTCCCTGTAACACATGGTATAACCATACAGCGCCCATGCCTGTCCCCTTGCCCATGCTGATGCATCGGCATAACCCTGGTGTGTGCTGCCAGCAATGGCTTTACCGGTAATGGTATCGTAATCCATTACGTGAAACGAACTGTGATCGTTTCTGAAATGATTTTTCAACGTAGTGTTTGCATGTGATACAGCGATCTTATAATATGTTGAATCGCCGCTTAACCTTGTTGCTGCAAATAACAATTCAAGGTTCATCATATTATCAATGATCACGGGATATTGCCATTTACCAAAATCCCAGGACCTGATGCATCCAACCTTTGCATTAAATCTTGTAGCCAATGTAGCAGCGCCTTGTAACACCTGTTCTTTGTATGCTTCATTTTTTGTGAGCCTGTACCCGTTACCATAACTATTGTACACTTTAAAACCCACATCATGTGAGTTGCGGTTCTTTGGCTCACGCTCCATTAAGGCAGTAAACTCTTCCGCTTTTGTACGCCATTCCGGTTTCTTTGTGTATTCATACATCATCCAAAGCATACCGGGAAAGAAACCGCTTGTCCAGTCATTTGATACCACCAAACGTATTGAATCATGTTCGACTGTGCGTGGAAAAATTTTCCGTTCCTGCCTGTTGGCAATTGCTTCACTGTACATCAGTTCCAGTTGCTTTTCTGCATCTGCAAATAATTGTTTTTTGCTTTGCGACTGTACTGTTTCTCCTGCATAAAAAACGAGCATGACAGCAATGATCAATTTATACTTCATATTTTCCTGTTGATGTTATTTGTTTTGTTGTGCAGCTTTTAACTGTGCCATGTACAAAGAAGCTGGTGTTAAACCTTCCCGGTTGTGCCCTTCCCATTCTGCATCAGGCCTTCCATTTAAGCGGCCGTTGTATTTATTCCCCTTCATACCTATTACATAATTTTTTGCTGAAGCCCATGGGTTTTGCACAGCTGCTTTTCCAACGGTGCAATTCCAGACAATTTGTGTGGCACCAGCCCAGCCATGTCCTGTTCCCCAGTTGCCACGATCCTGGATATTTAATTCTCCATCGGTAACAATATTGTCAAACAATGTTCCTGTTGCCCAGCGGTGATGCGGACCAATATCTGCTTTTGCATTTTCTGATCTGCAGTTGAAAAACACATTCGGGCCACATACTCTTGCACCTGTTACATAATCATGCCGTCCCTCCGATGCAAAACAATACATGAACAGATTCAGTTGTCCATCGTTATTGAAAGAATAACGGCGGCTGCCGGTGATCTTAGATTTTGGTTCGATGTATTTGCAATAACTCACCGTAATATTCCTTGCCTGGTAACCAAGGTTTACACAGGAATAACCAAAATGTTTTGCAGTAACATTTGTTACCCATCCATTCACAATCCTGTTCATAAAAATGGCATCCCACCCATGATCTTCATCTTCATCGCCTGCATATTCTGATTGGCAGAAGAGATATTCAATACCCACATTACTGATGCGCCCGTTGAATGTGTACTTGTATATTTCACCGCCACCATATTGTTCGTCCATCGCCATCACCACAGGATTGTCAATATAAATCCTGTTCTTTTCGATCTTTGTAATCACACGTTCATAATGCAATCCATATTCTGCCGGGTTCCATTGTTTTGTACCGGTATCCCTCACTTCAATTTCATTCATCTTTATAGCGTTGATCCACTGTTGTGTTGCAGGGCGATAAAGAACAATACTGTCGCCCACATTCAATCCTTTACTGTTTGCTATAGTGAATGATTTTGAACCAACGGGCACATACTTATCTGTTATCTGTTTTCTTGTTCCGCCTGTTTCTTTTAACAGACCGGCACCACTTACGAAGATGAGTTTGCGTTGTCCCTTACCTGTTGCAATCAATTTTGTTTCTTCGCCTTCGCCACGCAATACAATGCCGCTTGCAGTTATGCGGATAGTTCCTGCTATTTTGTACACCCCCTTTTTCAGCAGTATTGCTCCACGAAATCCATTTGCATTGATCTTCCTTTTTGCCACTTCATCAATTGCCTGTTGAATTAACTGTTCATCGTTGATGCCATTGGGGCTGATGGTTTTTACCACCGGCACTACTGGTAACGCTGTCCTGTTTTGTTTATATCCCACGCCGCTAAAATCAGGAATCGTATTGCCCGGTTCATCGGCAGTATATTGAATACGTCCTTCACTTGTCACCTGTACATATTTGGATTGCCATGCCTGTTGCGCAGCAGCAGTACCAACTAAGCATGAAATAAAAGCACCAAGCAAAATATGTTTGTTCATCCTCAATTTATTTTTTTCAACTGTACTGCATTCAATACCGGCTCACCTTCTACCGCTCTGAATTCAATTTCAATACCTGTATTACCAGAAACGGTTATGTTTACTTTTTTCTGCACTGCTGTTGCTGCACCATATTGTGCTGTTATGTCAACATTATCCAGCAACAGTTTTCCGTTTACATACACATGAAAGATCCGTTTACCGTTGGGTTCAATCCGTTCCGGATCAGCAAGATTGTAAGGCAGTTCTTTTACCTGCCCGCCAAGTAATTCTGCGAAATGCAATGTAAGCTCATACACGGCATCGGGCACATCAAAACAATACTTTTTTATACCTGTTTGTTGTGTCTGGTAAACGGGATCGTTGCCGGTGGCAGCAATATTTTTATCTGTACCATAAGGCAGCCTTCCATTGCCCGGAATTTTAAATGCTTTGCCTCCAATGGAACCCCAACTTCCTTTTTTGTAAGGTTGATCGGGTACCCACTGCTGGCCTTCATCATCTGTAAAAAACCTGTTGCCGCCAAGTAAAATATTCATTGGCTGAAATGGTTTTGCTGCGTCGATCTTTATGGGAAGCAGCTTCACCATCAATGTCATTGTATCGCTCACCGTTTTCTCTTTTCCAGTTCCTTTCACTTCAATTTTGTTACGGCCATTTTTTATTGGTAACAACCATTCACACAAACCGTCTGTTGTTTTTTTCTTTCCTGCAGATGTTCCGTTTATGATCAATTCCATCTCACTACTATTTGCTGCAACCTGTACCGGCCATGTACAAATGGCTTCATTGCTGCTGTCGGCCACCGCAGTTATTACCGACGGACCAAGAATTTTAACAGCAGGTTTTTCCGATAACATTGTTTGATAATAGTAATACGGATCTTTTGCTGTTCTGTTCCACTCAAGTAACCCTTTGTTATTGATGTGGGGCATTGTTTCTGTTCTTGTTTCTGAATTAAAATCAGCAAGGTTCCAGATCATGGCAGCAGCAACAAAAGGCCGCTTCATCATTTCAGTATAATAGTACTGGTGAAGCTTCGTGGTGTACTCCACACTTTTATCAAAACGCACAGGCTCTTTGCTCCTGATGCGTGGATCAGCATCTGCTCCGTATTCAGAAACAACCACAGGTGTTTGCGGATGATTTTTATGAAATGCATCAAGAAAAGCAGGAAAGCCGGTCATATCAGGGCCATACCACCCGGAATATAAATTCCAGCCAACAATCATGGCAATGTTGTTCAATCCTGTTTCATTGTAACGCTTGTAATCACCATGATGTGCGATCATGGTATAGCGATAAGGATCTTCTTTACGTGTTACACTATCCAGTGATTGTGCAAGTTTTCTGATGTTTGAAAAATAAACCTGCTGCAATACCTTATCATTGTTATAATGTGGCCGCAGCAATACTTCGTTCATATAACACCAGATGATGACACTGGGGTGATTGTAATGCTGACGGATCATTTCCACCTGCATGTTCAAACAGTTGTTATAAAATGCATCTGTTTCTGATATCTCGTTCACAACAGGAATTTCAACCGATGCCAAAATGCCAAGACTATCACAAGCAGCTAACACAGCGGGGTCTTGCGGATAATGTGCTACCCTCAAAAAATTTCCACCCATTTTTTTCAACAGCAACATATCTTTTACTGCAAGTCTATCAGGCACTGCATTTCCAAGTCCTTGATAATCCTGGTGACGGCTTGTGCCCACCAGTTTGTATGATTTTCCATTGAGGAAAAAACCTTTCGCTGCATCAAAATGAAACCACCGGAGACCAAGCGGATGTTTCACCACATCTAACAGTGCGCCTGTTACTGCATCTTTTATTTCAGAAACAACAGTATATAAATAAGGCGATTCAGGCGACCACAATATTGGTTGTTTGACAGAGATGGATGTTTGTTGTACTTCCGTTGTTCTGCCCGGCAGCAGTGTATGCAATTGCGATGCTGTTGTTACAATTTGTCCGGCCCTGTTTTTTACAATTGTTTTGATCCTGATCCTTCGTTCTGTTTTGCTTTCATTCGCCAGCAATGATCGTACATGTACTTCAGCCAGTTTTGCATTGACTATTGGCGTGCTGATGTAAATGCCTGCTGTTGCATGATCGTTCATTGAAAAATGAACAGCATCAACCACTTTCATCCACACATCACGATAAATGCCGCCGTAGAATGTAAAATCGGCAGACAACGGTGGTATATCCTGGTTAAAACTATTGTCAACTTTTACGACTAGTTCATTCTCTTTACCATATTCAACAAACTCTGTAATTGCTACTGAAAATGCCGAGTATCCGCCTGTATGCTCTCCTGCTTTTTTTCCATTGATAAAAACTTCTGTAACCTGGTTTGCTCCTTCAAACAGCAGGTAAATCTGCTTCCCCTTTCTTTTTTTATCAACGAACAACTTTCGCTTGTATAATCCAGCTCCCCTGTAATAACCCGGCACATCATCCATTACATCATCAGTATTCCATGTATGTGGCAGCTGTACAGGTTCCCATGTTACAGTTGTTGTTTTCGTTTCTTTTGTAAACAACCAGTTTTTGTTGAGGTTTACTGTTGTTCCTGCTCCAGGCTGTGCATACAAAAAACCTGTGAGCATAAGACCATATAGGGACAGGATAAATTTCAAAATGTATTATTTCGTTTTTGTGAATTGAATGGCCGCAAGGTTGAAGCCGCCTTTTACAGCAAGCACACGAAAAACAGTTACTCCTTTTTTCAGGTTGATGGTTTGAGCTGCTGTTTGCCGAAAACTTTCACTACCTGCAGTAACAGGTACCTGCACTTCGTTGACGATTGTTTTGTTACCCAGCGTGAGTGAAAGTGAAGAACCATTTTTTTCAGCTGCTGTAAGAAATGACACGTTGTATTTTCCCGGCTTACTTACAGTAACTGTGTATTGCAACCATTCCCCCGCTTCCATATCGGTTACATAAGCACCATCGTTGCCAATGCGTATATCCACGCCGTCATTTCGGTAAACATGTCCTTTGTTGCCATCAGTGTTTACACCGGGTGTGTATTGATAACGTGCAGAATCTGCATCATAATATGCATAACGCTGACGACCCATATCAAAATCAACTGCCTTGATGATCGTGTTGTTGCTGATGATATGATCTCGAAAAGGTTTTGTTGCTGTTGTTTTTACCTGCCGGATCATTGCATCCACCACATCGGGGTGATAAGTATTCTTTTCAATCTTTATATTCTCCAATAATTCCTGCAAAGTTTTCCAAGCGTCTGCTTCTGTTGGCTTTGGCCCTTTACCCGACCAATAGTTCAACAACTGATCATAACCTGCAGGCCGTTTTATTTCCAATGGATTATTGATACCCATTTTTTTCATTTGCCACCAGGCCCAGCCAATGCCGTGCTTTTCTGCAAGAGCAATGGCTTCTGTAAACCATGTGTTTGAATTTTCGCCGGATTCTCCCAGCCACAACGGCATTTTGTATTGCTCTCTCAATTCAAGAAAACTTTTAATAGCTGCATCGTTATTAAAATTTCCATACTTGTGGAAACTCAATACCATATTATCATCCCATGGTGGTAACACGCCACGATAATTGTTACCGAATCCATTTCCTTCAATGATGATGATGTGTTTTTTATCCACTTCACGAATTGCTTTTGTAATGCCGATCATTAATTCTCTTAACGGTTCATTCTTTTTTTCGGCTGTACCACGAAAATCATTCTTCGGATCTTCAAAGCCCCAGTTAGGTTCATTGATAATATCATAGCCGCCAATCCAGGGTTCATTGGCATAACGCTCTGCAAGCTTCCTCCACAGGGCAATTGTTTTTTCTTTGTTGGCTTCGCTTTCCCATAACGATGGTTTGGATGGATCTCTGTCGGAAATTGGAAGATCATTTCCCTGTCCGCCCGGTGCTGCATGCAGATCAAGAATGAGATACAGATTGTTTGCTTTGCACCAGTTAAGCAAACTATCGGTGAGCGCAAATCCTTTTTCAATCCAGGTATGTTGTCCCTTTACAGGTTCATTTTCTACCGGTAATGTGTAGAGATTATAATGCATGGGTAAACGAACAGAATTAAACCCCCATGCTGCCAGTGAATCAATATCTGCTTTTGTGTTATGGTTCAACAACCATTGTTCATAAAAGAATGTTGCTTTTGTTTCACCAACCACATCGCTGATCTTTTCTTTTATGCGGTACTGCTGGCCAAGAAACGATAAACGGAACATGTAACCTTCCTGCAACATCCAGCCACCAAGCCCCATGCCACGCAGGATTATGGCTTCACTTTTTTCATTCACAATATTGCCAGCTTTTGTTTTTAACCACTGGGCCTGTGCATTTGTGAACAAACACATTGTTACGATCGTCAAAATAATCCGGTACATGTTTTCTCTTTTTATCAGCAAATAACACTCTTTTCCTTCTTACGAAAAGGAAGCCTGTGGTAAAAACCCCGGGCTTCTCCTTTTTCGTAAAGAAGGGGTCTTGCTATATTTAAAACTGCTTGCCTGTTTTTGACCCGATCAATTGATCGTTACCGGTCTGCGGAATGCTGTTGAAAACACATCTACATAAAACTGTGCAGTTTTGTTTTCCAGCATTTGTATTTCCATGCGTCGTGAACCGGGTGCTGCATTATTCAGCAGCTTTATATAAATGGTATCCATTGCCTGTTTTGCCTGTGGAAAGATGATGCTATATGATGTATCTGCCGAAGGAATGACCACACCATTCTTATCAACAATGTCAAAATCCTGCCCACGTACTGCAGGGTTGTTAATACCTGCTGTTGTTACGGCATATCTTGCAACTGCATCATAACTCCTGGTAAAAGTTGAATAGAACTGAACAGGAAATTTGAGTAATGCAGCCTGGCTTCTTGACACCGTAACAGCTGTATTGTTGTTTGGAACAAAGATGGCATAGTAATGATGCTCATATTCCGATAAGCCAACCGGATAATCTTTTTTCTCGCAGGCAACAACAGAAAGAATAAGCATTGCTGCTGCCAATAAATATGTAACTGATTTCATTGCTTTCAATTTTATTATTGCCAATTAGGGTTTTGTACCACATTACCACGACTGAGACTGATCTCGTTTAACGGAATGGGATAGAGATAATCACGATCGACCCTGAATGTTCTTGTACTTGCAGGTTCTACTCTCAATACATTATCTGCATTCAAACTAAGACTGTTCTGATTGGTACCCACCCATTCTGCTGCAATGAATTTTGCACCCAGCAGATCCTTTGGTAATACTGTTTCTGCCGTTTTCCAACGGATCAGATCGTCGTAACGGAAACCTTCCAGTGCAAGTTCCACTGTGCGTTCCCGCCTGATCTCTTCACGCATGCTCAGGTTGTTTGTGGTAACAAATGCATTGGTGAGCTTTGGCGCAAATCCAACTCTTGTGCGCAATGCATTTATGGTAAGATTCAGATCTGCATCGCTGATGGTTCCGTTCAGTTCAAACTTTGCTTCTGCCAGTGTAAGTAACACTTCTGCATAACGGATGAGTATCCGGTCAACAGTTGCTGCATTTACAATGTTCTGGTCTAATTTATTAAAGGCTTTCTTTGGTGCTATTGCCGTTCTGATACCCAATGAAGTTTTGGGAACCCATGGCCCCTGGTATGCTTCATCACCTGCTCTGAAATAAGAGAAGGCCATGCGAGGATCCCTGTTATCGAGAATGGTATTATAACTTGTTTCACTTGCTTCTGCGACAAACAAAGGTGAGCGTGTTGCTGAAGCTGTTGTGCCATCAACATTAAACGCAGGAAGACCATCGCTGTACAAATACTGGCGCAACAGATTTCTTGTTGGCGCAAGCTGCCCGTTTTCAAGTCCACGTGAATGGTTATGACCAAGCAATAAATTCGCATTACTAACACCGTATATTTTCACAAAAATATTTTCAGTGTTAGCCTGGCCTTCACCTGCCTGTATAAACAGGTTACCGTAGTTTGAAAACAAGGTATGTCCTTCGGCCATTACTGCAGTAGCTGCATTTACTGCAATAGTTAAATGGCTTTGCCAATCGGTTAATGTACCATGAAACTTGCCTCTTGTTCCTTCGTACAATGCTGCTCTTGCTTTTAATGCCAGTGCAGAGCTGCGTGTAACACGGCCCCATTGTGCTGCAGGCAGGTTGGCACGCTTAGGTAACCAGGATGCTGCAAAATCAAGATCATCATAGATCTGCTGTATCACCTGTGCCCTTGGCGTGCGTGGCATATACAGTTCTTCTGATGTAACAGATAATGTTTTCAACAGCAAAGGAACATCGCCATAGATCTTTAACAGTTTAAAATAGGCATAGGCTCTGAAGAAACGTGCTTCTGCAAAATAACGGTTACGCACAGCCTCTGTTACATTTGCTTTCCCTCCTTTTTCAAGAATGTTGTTTGCTGTAAAAATTTCGTTGTACCTGTCGTTCCAGTCGCCGCTTGTGTTTGGTACCGATCTGGCACCGGTACTAACTGCATTCGGGCTGGTGTTCACCGCATCATCTGCACGGTTATCTACCCAATCGCCATCCAGCTCCTGGTACAAACGATTGGTGGCGCTTATCAGATCATTTTCAGTATTCCAAAAACCGGAATCCGGTATTTCTGTTTCGGGCAGTCGGTCTAATTTAATACACGCACTCAGCACCGAAACACTCATCAGTATATAAAAAGCCTGTGTTATCTTTTTCATGACTTGCAATTATTAGAGTGAAAGATTAAAACCAAAGGCAACAGTACGATAGAATGGATAAGCTGTTGCACCAACGTTATTACCCACTTCAGGATCAAATACCTTCAGCACTTTTGTGCTTTCCCACAAATCCTGTCCTGATACATACACTTTAATTTCCCTGATGGCTTTATTCTTAATAGGTAATGTGTAACCAAGCTGTACATTCTTTAAGCGGATATAACTTCCGTTTTGCGCCCAACGATCGGATGGACGATAGTTATGTGCACTTGTCTGGTACATTCTTGGGAAAAATGCATTTGGATTATCGGGTGTCCATCTGTCCATGTGAATAGTCCAAGGCATATCTGCTGTACCAAGAATAGGTGAAAGCGTTCCTTCATTAATGAGAAACTTACGTTCCAAAGCACCTTGAAAGAAAATAGAGAAATCGATTCCTTTCCATGAAAAACCTGCATCAAATCCGTAAGTGTAGCGTGCATTGGTTGTGCCGAGGTAAACAAGA
>NZ_CAMLGT010000055.1 GCF_946479605.1 uncultured Lacibacter sp. | reverse complement strand
GATCGTGGTATACATATCTGTAAAAGCATGATTGCATGGCAACTGTTTGGTAATGGAGCCACTCCACAATCAACCAATACTAAAGGCGATCATTTTGTTGGTGATTACTACGTAAAATTCAATGACGAATACAAAAAGCAGGTGGAAGAATTGATAGCCGGCGGCATGAAAAAAGATGATGCTGAAAAAGAAGCGTCTATCATGAAAGCAACACAACAAATGCTTTTAGATTGGGAAGCTGGCAAACCCGAAGTAATGCAACTGTGGAAGGAAATGAACAGCTGGGTATATGCAGGTTTCGATGAAACGTATAAACGCATTGGCAGCGATTTTGATAAAACATACTATGAAAGCAACACTTACCTGTTAGGAAAAAAAACTGTTCAGGAAGGATTAGCAAAGAATGTGTTTGTACAAAAAGAAGATGGCAGTGTCTGGATCGATCTGACGGCTGATGGTCTTGATGAAAAAATTGTGCAGCGGAAAGATGGTACTTCTGTCTACATCACACAGGATATTGGTCTTGCACAACAGAAGTATGATGAATATAAAATAGACCAAAGCATTTATGTAATTGGTGATGAACAGAACTACCACATGAAAGTGCTGCAACTCATTTGCAAAAAGTTGGGTCTGCCTTATGCGGATGGCATTTACCATTTGAGTTATGGCATGGTGGAACTGCCTACCGGCAAAATGAAAAGCCGTGAAGGAACTGTTGTTGATGCCGATGATCTTTTAGATGAAATGGAACGTGTGGCACAGCAAAAAACAGAAGAGCTGGGCAAGGTGAAAGATTTTACTGCAGAGGAATTAAAAGAGCTGTACAAAACACTCAGCCTTGGTGCATTGAAGTTTTATCTGCTGCGTGTTGATCCGAAAAAGAAAATGATCTTTAACCCTGAAGAGTCCATCGATTTTCATGGTTACACCGGGCCGTTCATTCAATACACACATGCAAGGATCAAATCAATTCTCAGAAAGCAAACAGCAAATGCAAGCGAGTTACAGACAACAGGTTTGTTGAAACTGGAGAAAGAGTTGTTGATTGAACTGGAGAATTATCCTGCCGTTATTGCACAAGCTGGTGCTGAACATGACCCCTCACATCTGGCAAACTATATCTACAATATTGCAAAAACGTTCAACTCGTTTTATTCTGAACATTCAGTTATGAATGCAGAGAGCAATGAAAAGAAACAACTTCGTTTACTCATCTGCGAACTTACTTCCAATGTAATTGCAAGTGGTATGCAGTTGCTGGGCATTCAAGTTCCGGAAAGAATGTAAATGGCGAACACATTTCATAAACAAAGAAGCGGCAAAGTTTTTTGCCGCTTCTTTGTTATCAATCAATATTAAACCGCATACCCAGCATTGCCCTTCTCCCCATCACCGGTGCATAGTTGTACGAAGGATCAAATGTGTAACCATTAGGATTGTTTACCGGATCATTCACCCGCTTATCAAACGGATCTTCCGGACGGAGGATCGGATTTTGCGGCATAAAATTCAGCAGGTTCTTTACACCTAAATACAATTCAATATGCTTACCAATACGCTGTGTTAACTGAAGATTGGCCAACGTAAACCAGGGTGAGTATTCAGGTCGAAAATCATTGGGGACAACCGGTAACCGTTGCGGACCATATACTTTACCGGTAAGATCGAGTGTCAACTTCCAGCGAGGTATACCATAAGTTATAGCATAGTTTGCAGAGAATCGTGGAGCAAATAATTGTTGCTGCTTTGTTATAACAGCAGCTGCATCAGGCTGCTTTGTAAATACATCCATCAATGTGATACCGCCCAGCAACTTCCAGTGTTTTTTAAATGTCACATCTGTATTCAACGTAAACCCTCTTGAAACAGCATAGCCATCAATATTCCTGTAAATGATCTTTTGCGGATCTGTGTCGTAATCAGGAATGATCTTGTTTGTGAAATAAGTATAAAACAACGTTGCATCAACTGTTACAAATCCAAACGATGGGGTTAATGTGTGTGTATAATTTATATTCCCGTTCCAGCTTCGTTCAGGGTTTAATTTTTCCGCAATCACCACTTCTCTTGCACCACTCAAGGCAGCATGATCTTCTGTAAACAAATTCACCACACGAAAACCATTGCCTGCGCTGAAACGTAATACCTGGTTATTATTGCTGCTCCATTTCAAAGCAAGTCTTGGTGACAGTATGCTGCCTTGTATATTCGTCAACTCATAACGCACACCTGTTAACAGCGTCCATTGCTTATGAAAGTTCCATTCATCCTGTACAAATAATCCATGCATCCGTTGTCTTGCGGGCTCATTGGTTGTACCATCAGGCTTCATGGTAGCAACTGTATTATCATCGTACCATGTGTAGCGGAAAGGCAAGCCTGCGGATAAATGATGTTGCTTCAGATCTTTGTTCCAGCGAAGTTGTGCAAAACCACTGTGTTGTTTTGCGTGGTAAGGCACAACACCATAAAATGAATTCTGCTGGTGAAGGTTGTACGAATATTCAAACATCAACGGTTCAGCGCCAAGCTTCATCCCGTAATTCCCGATCACTTCAACACGTTTGGTATAAATACTTTCGCCATACACACTATCGCTGCCACGCCATTGTTTGTTCCATTGCATTTCTCCGCCCCATCTATCTTCTGATAAAAAACGAACTGCAACCTGGAAAGGAAGTTTGTCACTTCTGTCGAAATTCCATTTATTAAATACAGATATGCGTTTCTGCAATGTAACATCAGTAAAGTTATCGTTGTTCACATCATATTTCTTTGTGAAGTTGAATGCATTTAATCCCAGCAGCGAACTTGCTTTTCCAAATCTAAACTTCGCACTGATATCTGCATTCAATTCATGATAGCTTGTGTAATACACATCGGCATTAAATAACGATGCTGACGCCGGATCTTTGGTAATAATGTTGATCAATCCTGCAACTGCTTCACTTCCGTATAATGTTGAAGAAGGTCCTTTTACAATTTCAACACGTTTGATGAGGTTAGCAGGAATACCTGAAAAACCATACACCGTTGCAAGATTACTCACCACCGGCATGCCATCAATCAACACCATGGTATAAGGACCTTCCATACCGTTGATATGAATATCACCAGTGTTACAAACGTTGCAATTCAATTGCGGCTGCACACCATTTACAATAGATAATGCTTCAAACACCGAAGCAGTAACATTCTTCTTGAAAAATTTAGGTGAATAGGTTTCAACAGCAATGGGGCTATTTGACTTCCGTATTTCTTTTAGTGTTCCGCTGATCACTACTTCATCCAGCGACTTTGTAACAGGAAACAACTGCACTGTGATAAGTTTTGATGATGCCGACACAGTAATGGTGTCTGTCACATAACCTACCGCAGTTACGGTAATGGTATCACCTGCTGATGCTGTTATTGAAAATTCACCCCTGTGATCGGTAAGTACCGATTGGTTGGTACTTGTATTTTGTACAGTGGCGTGCTTTATTCGTTCTTCAGAACGGAGATCGCTTACCTCCCCTTTTACGGTTATAGATTGTGCCTCTGCTCCTAGAAACCACAAACCCAGCAGCACAAAAATCATAGTCCTCATAATTATTTTTTAGACTTGTCTAAATTTATATTTAGTCAAATATAGAAATTATTTTCAGATTGTCAAATAAAAACAGCCGGTAAGCTACCGTCTGTAAGCAAAAGAAACGCCTGTTCGTTATGAACAGGCGTTGGCATTTATCTGCAGCAATCCTTCTTCCTGAACAGGGAGAGAAGAAAAAGCAAAACAGGTTTTATTACTTTCATTTCAATGCATTTAAAAAATAATGTTCAAGACTGATGAATACGGAACGCTCCGTCATACGATGAGCATTGCCTGCCAATTGATAACGTGCACCCACATTAAACCTTGTACTGCTGTTGAAAATAAGCTGTAAGGAAGGAGCAATATCAAGAAAACCAGCTCTCACATCGGTACTCTGCTGACCAAGAAATTCGCAATACAAATTAAAATTGGTTTGCTTGTAACTGTTGTAATTGCGTGGAAACAACAGGTATCCCATTGATAGATTATACTGCAGCGCCTGCTCAGAAAAAGGAATACCAAAACTTAGTTTATTTGTTTTCTCCAGCTGCTGTATATAGGCTACCCCTGCCGATGCAGCAAACTTATTTACCAGCTGCGTTGCCACAACACCCAGTTGTACACCACTATTATCCCCTTCAAGGTTCAGCTCCTGGTACACCAAAGGATTGTTTGACCATGCTGCTGATCCGTACACTGCCGCACGGAAATGTTTATGTACTTCATCATTACTGTAAAAACGATACTTGGTATAGAGACGTGCACTTTCAAACTGCTGCTTCTGCTGAAAGAACATGTTTGAAAAACTCACATTCCCTGTCAGCATCCAGTTTTTTGTTAATCCAAGCTGCAGCTCAGGCATAAACCTGTACTCCCGCTCATTATTATGGTAAGAGCGCATTGTCTTCGTGGATGCTTTTGCTACAATGGTTTTAGCCGGAATGTTTGAAGCCGGGTTTGAAAATACATACAACTCCTGCCCGTTTGCCAATGAAAAACAAAACAGCAAAACACTAATTAAAAAATAACGGGTCATAATTGAAAAAGGGAAGCATGTTGCTTCCCGGAAATTTTAAATGGTTACATGATACACACGCACGCCTTTCGCCTCACCGGTTTTAAAGCTTGCAGCCTTGGTGAGACCGGCATATTTTTTATGCTCTTTTGCCGGAAGAAAATTCTTATCAACGATGGTGATTGTTTTTTCACCATTCAACTGCTGATTTTTTACAGAAAGAAACAGCAATTGCTTTCCGCCAACAGTAACCGACTGATCATTCTGTACAGTTACATTACTGAAGTTTGTAACAATCTGCAGTTTAGCAACGGAAAAACCGGCATCTTCTACTTTCTTACGAAGCTGATCGAAATTAATATCAGCACCTTCTTTAAAAATGATCTCGAATGCAGATTTGTTAAGATCTGTTTCCACACGCTCAACAAACGATAATGTTTTGAGCGATTTATTAATGGCGTTGCTGCACATAGCACAGGTTAAACCACTTGCCTGCAACGTAGCCGATTTAAATTGTGCTGATACAGAAATACCTGCCAGCAAGCATATAATGAACAATAACTTTTTCATAGAAATTCATTTGGTGATTGATTGAAAAGCTGCCGGTGCTGTTGTTGCCTTCCGGCAGCTTTTTCCATTATTTGTGATGAGCAGTACCGGTTTTGGTACACTTACCATCTTTGCAGCAGTCTGCTTTTGCAACGCCATCTTTCTTGCAGCAATCGCCACCTTTATCACATTTCATACCGGCGCAGCAACCACCTTCTTTTGCACAGGTGCCGTTTGCACAACAGTCATTTTTGCCATCGGCTTTTTTGCAACATTCCATTTTACCGGTACACTTGCCATCTTTCATGCAGCAAGCATCGGCAGCTGCAGCGGTTGTGGTTTTACGATCGTATTTGCAGCACTCATGCAGGTTTTCATATACATCGTCCGGCGCAACAAATTTTTCGTTATCATATCCTGCGCCAGCAATCCCCTTCTGTATTTTTTCTTCTGATGTTTTTGCAGAAGCATATTTTACTGTAAGCATTTTGCTGTTCACATCCCATTCAGCATGAGTAGCACCACTTGTTTTAGCTGCGCCCTCAATTGTTTTTTTACACATGCCGCAGTTACCCCATACTTTAAATACAGAAGTTTTTACAGCAGCTTGTTTTCCGCTTGTTTTAGATTGAGCATTGGATGTTGATATACCTGCAAACAAAAAAATGAATGCAGCCATTAATTGAATTGATTTCATGATTATAAATTTCAGATTGAGTAAATAAATAATAAGGTTCTGCATACACAGAACATCATGCGTATAAAACCAATCTAAACTAAATCAGGAAAGTACGTACAGAGATATACACCTTATTATAGGTGTTGGGAGGTGGTGAAGTATAAGCATCCACAGGCGGAGCCGTAACTCCCTGTTCGGGATCGCTCAATACAACCTGTTTCACCGGCAATTCAGCTTGTACAGTTGCCAGTTCATATAATGCGGTGGATGTTTGATGTGCATCATTCAGCTTTCCTTCAGTTACTTCATCCTTGCAACAATGATTCTCTGCTTTCAGCATTCCGCATTTATCGCAGGTACCATCGTTATGATCTTTTTCATAACCAAAGCTCACTGAAGATATTTTGCCCATACAGTAATGCACATTTACCACCATTCCGCTTGTGGCGGAGAGGTAAAGCATGGCAATTAGTGATATGAGTATTCTTTTCAGCACGATACAAAGATATAAAAACTAAAAAGTAATCAGGAAATCGTCAGTTAACAAAACCCCAATAAATGCCAAAACGAAGGAAATAACCCGGTGTGGGGTACAAAGGAGCAGACATATTATTGTTTAAGAAGCCGGTAAACGACCCAAGCTGGAAGGTATTGAGGTTTTCCGCACGCAAGTACAGGCTCAGGCTCCTGATCCTGAATTGCAGGTATGCCGCTGCATCGGGCAGGTTATTGATCGTTTCGTTATTCTGCAAAAAGAATTGCCCAAGTAATGGCGAATAGCCATCGGCTTTATAAGGTGTGTGGTAGCGAAGTTCCAGCCCGGTACTAAGGTTAAGTGTTTTAAAGAATTTTCCTTCAAACGCAAAACGATTACGTGTAAACAGCAACGGCAAATTAACCGGAGCATTTGCAGTTGGCTGTTGCAGATATGCTTCTACATACCAATTCCAGTGCCGGCCAATACGGAATTGCTTTTCAAGCTGCAGCTGCAGTACATTGAACAATGTTGCTTCCTGCTCCGCCTGGCTATAGTTTTTGAAATAAATATAATTGGCTGCCAGGAAATAATTAGCGCCAAGCTTTAACCGTTGTTGTGGTAATTCATACACAGCCGATGCGATAGTCGTATTCTCTTTATTGAAATTGGTATTGCCCAGGTTTAATTTTTTGAAATTACTCCTGTCGTCATGAATAAAGGATGGCGTACGGTTTACATTCCTGAAACCTAAAGTAAGATAGCCCAGCTTCTGACCGATCAAACGTTTTAAAAATGCCTGCACATCATAATCGCCACTATTGAAACCAGCCAGGTAAAAATTCCCAGACAGTTCCATATCCCATTTCCTGTTGCGTGTTTTATTTCTGTATTCACCATTCAGATAGATATTACTGAACGATGGCTCAATGGTACCAAAATCAGCAGAGAGTTGCTGATACCCTGCTGCAGCTTTTAAAAACTGTAATGGATTTTTAATATCCGGAAAGGTATAAATAGCCGCTTCGTTCGTGAATGTTTGCCAATAATCTTTCAGCCCAAATTCAGCAGGCATGTTGGTTAAACCGTATAAATTGAAATAACCTTCAGCATCCACATTCTTATCGTAATACTGAAATGTATAGCGGCTTAACTGTGCGGTGTGCTGAAAACGAAAGCGGGGATGAAAAAGGTAAACAGTAGTAGAATCGTTTACCACAATTGAATCTTTTTTACCAAGATCATAATGCTGGCGTAACAGGAAGTTAGCAACAGTGTAGCGGTTACCTGTATTGATCACATTTGATTCCTGTTTAAAGATATTATTTGATGTTGCTGACGATCCGCCGAGGTTGGTGGGTATGCTGAAACGTTCCTGAAAAAAAGGAAGGCTGTCAAGAAAATCTTTGCTTTTGATACCACCGTTTTCTGTTGCCCCGATTTTATTATTGGCTGCAATAAAAAAAACAGTGTATCGCTTTTTGGGCGATGTGTACCAGGTATTAAAATGCAGATTTGTGTGATTGGTCTTTTGATTCCTGAAAACACCAGGCGCATTAATAAGCCTGAAGTTGAATGCAAAGTTCCAGTTGTACCGTATATTCTGTGTGTGCAGCACACCTATGCTTTGTTCAGCTTTTGCACCAAGCACATAACTAAGCTCTGTATACGGACGGGTTGTATTATAGAATTTTGTTTCTTCAATTTTCGGGATATAAGCATCATACGCATGCATACCATGATCCCAGCCCGATTTCATATTTGGTGAAAACAACAAGGACCGTGATGCACTGCCTGTATTGCCAAGAAAAATATGCTGCCAGGGCAAATGCCAGCGCCTGCTGTAATCATTTACAGTAGAATCAATAAATGAAAATCTGGCCGTATCAAGATAACGGAAGGCAATAGTGATGGAATCTTCCAGGCCGGTACGGTGAAGCAGGGAATCTTTGAACGGACCACCACCTCCGCCTCCGCCAGATGCCCCCGGAATACGTTGCAGAAGATTGCCCCGCTGTGCCAAAGCAGCAGAAGAACAGATCAGCAAAAAGAAAAACAACATTATACGGGCCATACAAGAAAAACGGGCCATTACAGCCCGTGCAAAAATAGTTGAATTGAACTGCCTCTTTACTAAAAGCAACTTAAAGTTCAAGAATTAATTGTTTTACAATAGCTGTCATTTTCGGCTCGGCAGCTTTCGCTGCTTCCAGCACTTCTTCATGTGTAATTACATTGTCTTCTTCACGTATACCAATATCCGTAATTACACTCATGGCAAAAACAGGAATACCCATGTGCACAGCTGCAATTACTTCTGCCACCGTGCTCATACCCACTGCATCGCCACCCAATACATGAATCATTTTATATTCACTGCGTGTTTCAAACGTTGGGCCTGTTACACCACAATACACGCCTTCCTTCACATCAATATTCATACCTGCAGCAATGGTTTTTGCTTTGCTGATGAGGTCTTTTTTATAAGGTTCACTCATATCAGGGAAACGTGGCCCAAACTCCACTATATTTTTACCGATGAGCGGATTAGGTGTTAACTGGCTGATATGATCGTTAATGATCATGAGGTCGCCAACTTTAAACGTTGTGTTTACTCCACCCGCTGCATTGCTGATGACCACCGTTTGTACACCCAGGTATTTCATTACACGAATGGGATATACCACTTCCTGGACAGAATAACCTTCGTAATAGTGAAAACGGCCAGCCATGACCACTACATTTTTTGTACCCAGCTTTCCAAACACCAGTTTTCCTTTGTGCCCCTCCACCGTTGATACAGGAAAATGAGGAATATCATTATAGCTGATCTCTTTCTCCACCTGCAGTTCATCGGTAAAATGCCCAAGCCCGCTGCCCAGTACCACACCTACTGTTGATGCTGTTGCATACTGGCTGCGGATATAGGCAACCGTTTCGTTGATCTTGTTCAGTATTTCTCCCATTACTTCAAATTTTGTAAGGCGGCAAATATATTATTTTAGTACGTGTATCTGGTAAATGAAAATGAGGCTTCGTCTGTTAACAACCGGTATAACACCGGATGGGCAGCAACCGCTGCATAGTTCATCCACTTTCCATTTACGTTTATTTGTTGCGAAATGAGCCGTATGCCATGACTGTAATCAACATACCAGTTTACATGGCCGGTATAAACCGGTTGAATTGGTTTTCCATTCAGTTGATGCCAGCCATAGATTGCTACTTTGTTTTCTTTACCGGGCAGTTTTAATTGCTCTGTCAGCACAACATCTTTTTTGATACCTGCTATCAAACCCTTTTGCTGCTTACGTTGCCCTTCAATCATGAGGTGATGATGATACATGGTGGGTGAACTGTCACGCAAAGCAAACATGGGCAACGGTTCAAGTTTTACAACTGCTGCATGGTAAATATCATTCACCAGTTTTCTTGCGGGCAAAAAACAATGCAGGCTATCAGCTATCCGCTGCGCAGCCATTGGTGTAAGCGGCACTCTTGCCCAATCATCATCGCCACCTACGCTTAAATAATCGGGTGTAACATAAATAACCGCATCGATCTTCTTTGATGAAACAGAATCAAATACTGAAATAGAAACTGGAACAAACGTTCGCAAAAAGCCAGGCACATTTCCCTTCAGTATTTCTTCCAGAGCAAATGAATCTCTTTGTTGCCAGCCCATACCTGCAGCACGTGCATAAAATTCGGAACCCTTTACAGCAGCGGGTTTCCGCTCTGTTGCTGTAAGCAACCGAACATGCACACAACCGCTGAAAAAAGCAAGTGACAGAACAATACAAAGCCTGATCATAAATGAAAGATAAAGAAATGCCCTTATGCATCATTCTGCTTTACTTAACTCAATTAAAACAGCGTATTTATGCCGGAAAGCAACCCGTTCTTTCCTTATCTTCGCCAAAATTTTTTGCAATATGAATCTCCACGAATACCAAGCCAAGGAATTATTGAAAAAATACAATGTTCCCGTGCAGGAAGGATTTGCCTGCAGCACCGTACATGAAGCAGAAGAAGCTTACCGCCAGATCAAGAACCAGAGCGGCAGCAGCTTTGCAGTTGTAAAAGCTCAAATTCATGCAGGTGGCCGTGGTAAAGGAACGGTGAAAGAAAGCGGCATCAATGGTGTTAAAGTGGCAAAAAATATTGAACAGATCACGGAGTTTGCAAAAGGCATTCTTGGTGGTACACTTGTTACTATTCAAACAGGGCCTGCCGGTAAAGTAGTCAACAAGATCCTTGTTGCACAGGATATGTATTACGACGGACCAACTGAACGCAAAGAGTTTTATCTCTCTATCCTCCTGGATCGTACAAAAAAACAAAACGTAATCATGTATAGTACCGAAGGTGGTATGAACATTGAAGATGTGGCACATGATACACCGGAAAAGATCTTTAAAGAATGGGTACACCCCGGTGGCCCACTGCAAGGTTTCCAGGCAAGAAAGATTGCTTTTAACCTTGGTTTAAAAGGTGAAGCATTTAAAAACTGTGTAAAGTTTGTAACCAATCTTTATAACGCTTATGTTGGTTTGGATTGCGGTATGCTTGAAATTAATCCTTTGTTCAAAGCAGCTGATGATAAAATCATTGCTGTTGACTGTAAAATGAACATTGATGATAATGCATTGATGCGTCATCCTGATGTTGCAAACATGCGTGATACTACAGAAGAAGATCCTACTGAAGTAGAAGCAGGTAATCACAACCTCAACTTTATTAAGCTGGATGGTAACGTGGGTTGTATGGTGAACGGTGCCGGCTTGGCAATGGCTACAATGGATATGATCCAGTTGAGCGGTGGCCAGCCTGCCAACTTCCTCGACGTGGGTGGTACAGCCAATGCACAAACAGTTGAAGCAGGTTTCAAGATCATTTTAAAAGATCCGAACGTAAAAGCCATCCTCATCAACATCTTTGGTGGTATTGTTCGTTGCGATCGTGTTGCTGCAGGTGTAATTGAAGCATACAAAACAATCGGTAATATTCCTGTTCCCATCATCGTACGTTTACAAGGTACAAATGCGGAAGAAGCGAAAAAGCTGATTGACGAAAGCGGACTGAAAGTACAAAGTGCGATTCAGCTAAGCGAAGCAGCAGACCTGGTGAAGAAAGCAGTTGCCTAAGCACTGAGAAAACAGTTTACGTTTAAAATAAACTTTCCAAAAGCCATACGATAATCGTATGGCTTTCGTTTTTACATCTTATGTAACTTTTAGCAATTGATTGCAGCCAGCGGCTTAGTTTTTGATTTCATCTGCTCAATTGTAACCATCAACCAAAATCGTATGACAATACAACAAATCCGTAAGCAATTACTCACCGCTTTTCTTATTTTCCTTGTTTTTACTGTTTCCGCACAGGATCGTTTTGAAGTAGTGCATCATTACAAACCATTTGAAGTGGAACTCAATGCCGGCTATGCAAGGCCACAGGGCAAGGGTGCAAAAGTGGGTGTATTGCTGGGCATGGAACCCCGTTATAATCTTGTTGATCGTGTAGCCATTGGTTTGCGCATGGAAGCAACAGCCATGGCCCGTGGTTATGTGGGTGTTGATGGAACAACTCCAAACGGCAATGGCGAAGCAGGCATTGGCATGCACTTTACCCCTACTGTTGAATATTATTTTACCAACCGTTTGGTGCGCCCCTTTATTGGTGGCGGTGCAGGTATTTACAATTTCCTGAGCATTGAAGCCAACAGCGATAATGGCGGTTCGGTACAAGTACCGGCATCAACCCGCTTTGGCGGATTTGGCCGTGCAGGTATTGAAATATGGCACCTGCGTGCTGCTTTTGAATACAACTTTGTTGGCAAAACAAACAACATCAATAATAATTACTTCGGTATTAAACTGGGTATTGTATTGGGTGGTGGTTTGTTTGATGAATACAAAGGTGAATACTGATCAAACAATTTTATACCAGGAACGCCTGTTGCATTTGTAACAGGCGTTCTTTTTTGCCCGTAGCTTTGCTTATGCCAGTTTCCATCCGCCACATACAAGCAACCGATAATGCTGCACTTGCTGTCATCATCCGTAATTCTTTAGCTGAGTTTGGAGCCAACAAGCCCGGCACTGTTTTCTTTGATCCAACAACCGATGCATTGTATGAATTGTTTCAAACAAGCGGCAGTGTTTATTTTATTGCTGAAGAAGATGGAAAAATGCTTGGTGGCGGCGGTATTTTTCCAACTGAAGGGTTACCCGCAAAAACATGTGAGCTGGTAAAAATGTACCTGCACAAAGATGCCCGTGGCAAAGGCCTGGGCAAACAGATGATTGAAAAATGTTTACACTGGGCCAAAGCTAACGGTTACGAACAGGTGTATTTAGAAACAATGCCCGAATTAAAACAGGCGCTGAAAGTATATGAGTTGTTTGGCTTTGAATATTTAGATGGCCCACTTGGTAACAGCGGACATTTTGGATGCGACCGATGGATGCTGAAGAAGTTGTGAGGATGATTTTACAGTCAATCAGAAACATCTGTATGGAAAGAGGATGCAACTGCATCCTCTTTTTATGCGCCAAACATTTCTTTTCTTATTCATTCTTTCAACTGCCTGCAGCCAAAGTAGTAATCAAAAAAAAATACGTCCCGCTCCTGTTTTTACAAGAGAACAAAAAGTAATAGAACTGAACAATTATCAGTCTGTACTGTCTGCTGCAAAATCTTTCAAACAAAAGAGCATTGCTTCTGACAGTTTTGAAATAATCTTCAGCCGCTTTATTGTTGATTCAATTATTCCATACTGGTATGGAACGAAATGGAATTTTTATGGAGATACAGAGATACCGAATAAAGGTACAATTGCCTGCGGCTATTTTGTAACAACTGTTTTAAGGGATGCAGGGTTACGTATTAATCGTATCAAATTGGCGCAGGCTGCAAGTGAAGAGATGATAAGAACAATTTGCATCCGCAAAAGCATTAAACGCTATAGTAATACACCGATGCAGACATTTATAAACGAGCTACTTCAACTCGAAAACGGATTGTATGTTGTTGGCCTCGACTTTCACACAGGGTTTATTTATCACAACAACGATGCGATCTACTTTATTCATTCATCTTATCAAATCCCCCAGATTGTCATCAGGCAAAATGCAAATGAGTCTTCCATTCTTGCATCATCAAAGTATAAAGTGATTGGAAAAGTAAATCTGAAGTTATAACTCCGGGTTGATTTCATAACTCATGAGACGAGAGTTTCAATCCATCACCACCTCCACCTCATACACCCCACTAAATAAATACACTGCCCCGGTCTTTACATCAACTGCTTTATGACGCTTGCGGAGTTTTTCTTTCTTTTGAAACACACGGCCATCTTTTGTTTTGAAAAGTTGATTCAACTGCAACTCTTCCACCAACACTTCACCGTTCTTTCTCACATCGTAGTTACGCAGCACACGCATCAGATGTTCTTCACCACAACTGGTGGCCGATGGGTTTTGCAACGATTTCATCAATGCCTTTTCTATATCAGCCGGGAATATTTTCTTCAGTAAAAACTGCGCAAGAATTTTTCCATATTCATGCTTCCATTCTTTACCATGAGCTGCAATACGGTTACCGTAAAATTCAAATGCCAGCAGGTGTGCTATTTCGTGCAGCAGCGTTACAAGAAATGCATATTTATTCAAATTGCCGTTTACACTGATGCGGTGATTCTTTTGATTGATGGCATGGCGGTAATCGCCGAGTATGCTGTTACGCTCCCTTGTAATGGTTAAATGTATTTTGTATTGGTGCAGGTATTCCAGCACAGGCTCCAGCGAACCTTCGGGCACATACGCTGCCAATGCATGTAAGGGAACTTCCTTTTTACTCATTTACCTTTTTTCTGTTTCAACAGCCGGAAGATGGTGCGTACTTCAACAAAGGAGTAAACAAAATACAAACCCATGGAAATATACACAGCAGGACGGTTAAGCTTATCAGCAGTGGATGCATAAATAAGCACAGCAGCAGCTACCACCACCATTTTGATCATAAGCGATGCGTACACGCCACGAAGAAATACCTGTGCGTTATTATTGGAAAATCCTTTGAGGTGAAATAACAGTGAAGTGATGGTTACAAGAAACACCAGCAGGTTACCCGTCATCAACACATTAAAATCAATGTTGTTTGCTGCCAGCCAGCTTTTCGTTAATAAACTAATGCAGCTTACTGCTGTAAATAAACCAAGGATAGGAATGAACAACTTACCTGTTTGTGAATTCATTTTTTGTTCGATGTGTCTTTAACCACCTTCACCAGCAATCCAACGATGACCAGCAAGGGCAACACAAATGCAAATAAATGAAAATTCAGGTTCAGCCAGCCATCTGTTTTCATTCCAAGAAAAACAGCAATGCCTAGTGCTGCCAGCAGTTGAATGGCCAAACCTGAATACTCCAGCAAATAAGCCGAAGTGCTTTTATACTTTTTGGGATCTTTATTATTGGTCGTTGGCTGCGGCATTCAGTTGTTCTTTGCCAAGCTCCACCACACTTGCAAGCGGTGCATTGGATACAGCAGCAGCGCCCATGTGGCATTCGCCATTGAACGATGCAGTGGCATCTACCTGCAGCTGGCCTGCATAAATATTACCATTGATCTGGCAACTGCCTTTCAGGTAAAGCAACTCTGTTACTTTAATAGTGCCTGATATTTGCCCCAGCACATCGGCCTGCTGTGCAATTACATCACCATAAATTTTTCCTGATGGACCAACAAGCACTTTGGAAGAAGTGGTAAGGTTACCGTTCAGAACGCCATCCACCCGAATGTCGCCTTTGCTTTCAATATTTCCTTTGATTTCGGTTCCTGAGGCCACAATGGTAGCCATGCCTGTAGAGGATTCTTTTTCCTGGGAACTGGATTTACTGTTGAACATATGCAGTGGTTTTTATTGTGTCGAACGTTCTACTTCAGGCATTTTCAGCGTGTTTGTATCCAACACATTGGTTTTCACATCGCCGGAAAATACCTTTTTCAGGTTTTCAAGATACTGATCTTTATATAACATCGACCGCTCCAGCGAATCAATCTTGGTTTTATAAAAGATCAGTTCCTTACGCTGACTTTGCGATCCATAACCCGGTAAATAATATTTCAGGTTGGTAAATGTGATCAATGCTACCGTCAGCCCCACCAATAACACAAAAATGGTGCTAAGAGTTACATAAACGCTTAATCTGGATAATTTAAACGTTACTACTTCTTCATACGTATCATCATTCATCACCACCAACCGGTAACGGTTACGTAGCCGCTTGAGTGTACTTTCTGCGTCAATTCGTTTTGCCATAAGCTGATTAGAAGACTAAATTTACTGTTTAAGAGGGGCAAATAAATAAATTCTTAGAGATTTTACCTTGATTTAAAATATTTTTGACCGTATTGAGTTAATTAAGAAAAACGACCCAACGCCTGCATGCAGCCAATTATTGTACCTAAATTACATCTGCTCCTCATTATTCTTTTGCTGGGCTGCTTTTCTGCATCGGCACAACCCGATTTTACTTTACCGCTGGTAAAGCCAGAAAAATACCAGAACAAAACGCTGGGTTCGGAAAAAACAGACGATAAAAAGTTTACGCTGCCCCGCCGTCTTTACCAGAGCATGGTTACCCATTATAATTTTCATTATAATGCCACATCAAAGATCAATGCCATTGTAGAACGGGCCAAGCAAAGCCACCGTGACGATTATACACAGCTTCTTCCTTTCTATAATTATTCAACCAACAATAC
>NZ_CAMLGT010000054.1 GCF_946479605.1 uncultured Lacibacter sp. | reverse complement strand
GTTACGCTGTCGAATGCAGTTGATAAACGCTTGGCCGGTTGATCGAGTGATACATAGTGAAAACGCTTGTTGGTACGTTCAGGGCCACCTTCGCCGGCAAACATTCTTGTCGGGTCTTCACCTTCACGCTTTAATGGAAACACACCTGCGGTAAACGGAAAACTGCCGGGCACATTTTCCTGCGCCTGCCATTTGAGTAGATCGCCCCAGTCTTTGTATTTCGGCAACACCACTTTCGGAATACGTGAACCACTTAAGCTGGTGCTGAACAATGGTTGCTTGATAACTTTATCACGCACCTTGTATTCATAAAAATCCTGCTGATAAGCTTTTACTTTTTCGGGCCAATGTGCAATGAGTTTTTTTGCAACGGGAGTTTGTTGATCTGTATAAAATTGAATTTGTTGTTGGATGGTTTCCAACAAAGCAGCATCTGCTTTGTCTTTAATAATCTCTAACGTTCCCTTCAACTGATAAATTTTTGAAGCAATGGCGGCCTGCTCTTCCACCAGCTGATTATAATCTTTAACCGTATCTGCAATTTCGCTGAGGTAACGCACACGTGCAGGTGGAATGATCAATGATTTACTTACCGTATCTCTGTGTGCTACATGTTCAACGCCGGCAAATTTTACATTGGTTTTTGTTTCTACAGCCTGTATTACTTTTTCAAACAATTCATTTACACCTGCATCATTAAACTGCGAAGCAATAGTGCCAACAATCGGCAATTCATCATCTTTCGCCATAAACAGTTGATGATTGCGTTTGTATTGTTTGCGCACATCGGCCAATGCATCCAGTGCACCTGCCTTATCAAATTTGTTGATGGCAATGACATCGGCATAATCAAGCATGTTGATCTTTTCGAGTTGCGATGCTGCACCGTATTCCGGTGTCATCACATACAAACTCACATTACAGTAGTCAAGAATTGAAGCATCACTTTGTCCAACACCTGCACTTTCTAAAATAATAAAATCAAAACCGGCTTCTTTGCAAATGTCGATGGCTTCCTGTACATGCGCACTTAAGGCTTTATCGCTTTCACGTGTTGCAAGGCTGCGCATGTAAGCACGTGGGCTGGAGATGGAGTTCATACGAATACGATCGCCCAACAAAGCACCGCCTGTTTTTTTCTTTGATGGATCAACAGAAATAACAGCAATGGTTTTATCGGTAAATGCATTTAAATAACGACGAACAATCTCATCCGTTACCGATGATTTACCTGCACCGCCGGTTCCTGTGATACCCAGTACAGGTATATTGGAATTTGGAGTTTGGAGTTTGGAATTTTGGTTTCCATTTTCCGCATTGGTAATTTTCCGTGCAACCGTTCTTACATCTTTCAGCTCACCTAAGGTCATCGGTGTTTTATAGTCACCACTGCCGTTGAGTGAAACATCACACTGCCTTATTACATCTTCAATCATTCCTTCCAATCCCATGTGCCTTCCATCATCGGGCGAATAAATTCTTGTAATGCCGTATTGATGCAGCTCTTCAATTTCATCGGGCAATATTGTTCCGCCACCGCCACCGACAATTTTGATGTGGCCGCAACCATTCTCCTCCAGTAAGTCTTTCATGTATTTGAAAAATTCCACGTGCCCGCCTTGATAGCTGGTAATGGCAATACCCTGCGCATCTTCTTCAATGGCAGCTTCAACAATTTCATGTACACTGCGGTTGTGACCGAGATGAATAATTTCGGCGCCTTTGCTTTGCATAATGCGGCGCATAATGTTTATAGCTGCATCGTGCCCATCGAACAAACTGGCAGCAGTAACGATTCTAATTTTATTGGAAGGAGAGTAACTCATATTAACAACAGATAACTAACAAGTGTTGGCAAAAATAGTTAATTCTGTTGCAAGGTAAGTGCAAAAAAAATGCTCCCGTTGGGGAGCATTTTTTAATGCGAACAAAGCTTAATACCCAGGATTCTGAGCCAGATCTGGGTTCACATTTCTCTCTCTTAATGGAATAGGGAAAGTCATTTTATCTGAATTCCAGGCATTGCCATCAACAGTTAATCGCAAACGTTTAGCATCCCACAAACCTTGCCCTTCAAATGCAAGTTCCAATTCTCTTTCATCCAATATTTGTTGCAATGTAGGAGCAGGAAGTAACACTAATCCTGCCCTGCCTCTTGTTTTATGCAAATCCGTTTCTGGTGTTGCTCCTGTGGTTGTACCTAAACGTCTGTTGCATTCTGCTCTTGTTAAGTATGCTTCCGCCAAACGCATAATTTTTACGTTTTTGTAAATATCTCTCCATTTACCACAACGCCACTCGCCATATTCAAAGAAGAAAAGATTACGACGTGTATCAAGTACACTGTATTTATTGTAATGAGCAGCTGTAACTTCTATGTCACCATCTCTTGCACCATAGGTATCTGTACTAAAAAAAGTAAAACAGCTATTTGTACCAGCCTGGTCTGTAACCTGCATTGCAAACAAATCTTCTGTTGTGTTGGCTGAATTGTTGAACGCACTGCTATAGTTGGCCACAAGAGAAAATCCATTTGCTTCAGCAACAGTAATACAGCGATGAGCAGCATCTCTTGCTTCAGCAAACTTATCTTGTTGTAAGTAAACTCTTGCCAGTGCCAATGATGCCGAAGGTTTATTTGCATAAAAGCCATTCTTAGCAGGAAGATCTGTTTCTGCCTGAGTAAGATCAGTAATTATTTGTTGATAAACAGCCTCAACACTTGACCTGGGTAGCAGATAAGCTGCATCCTGTGGAGTATTGGGACCTGGCGCAGTAATAAGTGGCACACCTTTTAAAGTAGCCGCACCTCCGGCAAAATATGGTTTCTCGCCGAAAAACTTAACCAATTCAAAATAGGCCAAAGCACGTTGAAACTTTGCCTCAGCAGACACCTTAGCCTGCTCCCCAGCCGCAACTACAGAAATATTTGCCAGGATATTGTTTGCGTTAAAAATAACCCTGTAGGCCTGTGAATAAGTTGCTGCCACATAACTATTACTTATAAGAATAGTTTTACCCCATATTTGTTTAGGTTCCGGAAAAGTACCTACCCAATTTAAATCTCCACCACTTGCCATAAGTTCACTCATCCATAATGCATCACCACCAAATAAACTGGCAGCTCCCATCGCTGCATAATTAGCTACCAAAACCTTCTTTACTTTATCGCTTGTTGAAAATGCATCTGCTGCGCCTATTGATTGAGGGTTGACCAGATTTAGTTTTTTGTCGCAGGCTGTCATTGTTACAAGGCCAGCCAGCATTATAAATATTGCTATTTTTTTCATGATAATCTTTTTGGGTTGATTAATTAGAGTCCAACAGTTAAACCAAACACAACACTTTTAATTTGCGGTGCCGCATAAAAGTCACTTCCCTGGTTTACATTCCCTGCACGATAATCAGTATTCACTTCAGGGTCCCAGCCTGGGTATTTTGTAAAGGTTAAAAGATTAACTGCACTTACATAGATGCGGACATTTGAAAGTCTGGCTTTGCTTAAAATGTTTTGGGGCAGATTATAACCCAAGGTCAGATTCTTCAAACGAACATAGCTGGCATCATATATATACCTTGTACTCATACTTGGACTGTCAAAATCACCAAATCTGTTTAAACGGGCTTCCGGCACATTGGTAATATCACCCGGTTTTCTCCAACGCTTCAATTGATCACGTGTTTGATTGTCGAACCAGTCTGCACTGGCACTCATGAATCCACCGGCACCATCTTGAACCTGGTTGCCAAATACTCCTTGAAATAAAAACGTCAGTTCAAGACCTTTCCATGAAATGGTATTACTAATGCCAGCGATCCAATCGGGATTGGGGTCGCCAATAATAAATTTTCCGGCATCACCGTAAACATTCGTTTTTGTTTTGCCATCCTGCTCGTAAAACAATGGATCGCCATTAGCAGGATCTACCCCGGCATATCTCACTCCATAAAAAACGCCAATAGGCTGGCCAATAATTACTGCATTTGAGAAGCGGGCATCACTTGGTAATATTTCTTTTTGCTGTCCATCCAGTTTCAGCATTTTATTTTTATTTCTTGCTGCGTTAACGCTGGTTGTCCACTTGAAATCACGAGTACTGATATTAACTGAGTTCAGAGATATTTCAATACCCTTGTTTTCCATTTCACCAATGTTACCTAAAACAGAAGTAGTTCCTGAAGTTGAAGGAGTTGGTACAGCCAGCAGCATATCTGTTGTCTTTTTATTGTACCAACTGAATTCGCCACTTATACGATTGTTAAGTAACCCAAATTCAAAACCAACATCAGTTGTTGATACCTTTTCCCAGCGAAGATCATCATTACCAAAATTGGTTATGGTTAACCCTGCACCTGTTGTTCCATATTTTACACTGCCATACTGTGGTATTGAAGAGTAAAAACCAACACCTGAGTTATTTCCAACAATACCATAGCTGGCACGAAGTTTTAAGAAGCTGAGCCATTTGCTGTTTTTCAAAAACTCTTCGTCACTTATGATCCAACCTGCAGACACACTTGGGAATGTACCATACTTGTAATTACTTCCAAATCTGGAGTCGCCATCTATTCTCGCATTTAAACTGAGCAAATATTTGCCGTTAAAGCTGTAGTTCGCACGTGCAAAATATGAAACAAGATTGTTCATATCATGCGTGGTTCTTCCGCCGGTAATAGTACTTGCACCAGCCAATGTTTTGATTGTTTCATCAGCGAAATTTTCACCTTCGACGAATGAATACTCATCGTAACGGTTTTCAAAACTCATACCCACAGTAGCATCTACTTTGTGTTTATCACTTATTGTAGTTACATAGTTAAAGTAGTTATTTGTTGTCCAACGGGTGTTTCTAAACCACTGCGCCCACGCTGCACCTCCAATTCCGGCACCGCCATCGGTACGGCTTCCCCAAAAACGTTCATCACTTTGGTTAACCATATCAAGCCCCAGTTCATTCCGAAGTATAAGTCCTTTAACAATTCTGCTTTCGGCGTATATATTTCCCTGGTTCCGATAACCTCTTGCATTATTCTGCGCATCTTCCACATCGATCAAGCCATTATAATACGTTGTTGTTGGAGTATTATATAAGACTCCTTGCTGATTCCGGAAAGGAGTAATGGGAGACATAGCAACTAATTGCATGGGTGTGTTAAACGCATTGTCTGCAGAAAGTCTTTTCCTGTCTGTTTTAACAAGGCTCATATTCAAACCCACTTTTAACCAATTTGTCATTTGGTTATCCATATTGAAACGCAAACTCATCCGTTTGAATTTGTTTGCAATCAAAATACCATCCTGGTTATTAATACCACCACTCAGGTAGAATTTGTTCTTTTCTGTACCGCCCTGTGCACTTAATTCAATATTACTTGTACCGGCATTATCGTTGAAAGCTGCGTCTTCCCAATTATTATCTGTTTGAAGTGTGCGCCAATCGCTGTAACCGCTATAACGTGTAAACCTGTTTTCAACATATGTGATCATGTCAGCAATTGCAGCTGCTTCGCTGGCATATCCCCTATCATTACCTGCCCTGTTGTAATGATACTTTGCCGTATTAATAGCCGCTTCCCTAAACAGCTCAATGTATTCTGCTGCATTTAAAAAGCCTCTTTTATTGGTAGGATTTTGAAAGCCATATTGTGTATTGAGCGTAAATTTTGTTTTACCTGCTTTGCCTCTTTTGGTGGTGATAAGAATAACACCATTAGCTGCCCGGCTACCGTAAATTGCTGCAGCAGATGCATCTTTTAGAATATCAAACGATTCAACGTCATTAAAATTAATATCAGAAGAAGCACTTCCAAAAACACCACCTACCAAAGGCACTCCATCTACAACGTACAGTGGCTCATTGCTACCGTTGAGTGAACTGGCACCCCGAACTCTTATTTTAATGCCTTCACCAATTTTACCATTTTGTGCCTCCACGAAAACACCAGCTGCCCGTCCCTGCAAAGTTTGAGACAGATCGGCCACCGGCATATTTTGAACGTCAGATCCTTTTACTCTTGCAATAACACTCGTTACATCCCGCTTAACCTGGGTTCCATAACCTGTAATTACAACCTCATTCAGTGTTTTAGAAGTTTGGCTAAGTGTAATATTAAGCACATTGCCTTTTACGTCCACCTCCTGATCATCAAAACCAATACTTGAAAAAATCAATGTGTTTAATCCCTTTGGCATTGAGATAGAGAATGCTCCATCATTTCCTGTAGATGTTCCTTCGCTGGAGCCTTTTACTTTAACTGAAACACCAGACAGAGCCATTCCGTTTGCATCTGTAACTTTTCCTGTTACTGTTTTTGTTTGTGCCCATAGCTGGCACATGGACAATAGAAAGACTATTGTCATTCCTAGAAATTTTCTCATTTTGCAGTTGTTTAGGTTTCTAAAATATGGAAAAATATTAACAATTTTTTTTCATTCAACCGACAAAAGGTAATGTCAGATGCTGCTTTGCATCTTAATTAAGAAACGCCATAATAAAGCGGCAAAAACCTACACGCTTTTTTACAATTTCCGAAGGTGTTAATCTCTTTTATTCAAAAAAATTAAACCATACTGCTTCAAGTAGCAATCGGAGTTATTCGTTGTCCGATAAAAGCAGGCAAAAAAAAATGCTCCCGATGGGAGCATTTTTCTATTTCGATTCAAAGATTAATAACCAGGGTTCTGAGCCAAGTTAGGATTTGCATTGCGGATCTGTTCATGAATCGGCATTGCCCATTCTCTGTCTGTTGGAGCAAGTGTACAATCGCCGGCAGATGAAGCTGCGGTACCGCAAATACTTCCACGTTGGATAGTACGTGTTGTACGTTTCAGATCAAAGAAGCGATGGCCTTCGCCAATCAACTCCCTTCTTCTTTCATCAGCAATTGCGTTGAGAAGTGCAGTACCAGAAAGAACTTCCGGTACATAACCAGCTATCCTTGCTGCACGTAAAGCATTCAAATCAGCCAAAGCAGTTACTTCATTAGCACCGCCAAGACGTGCGTTTGCTTCTGCACGGATCAGATACATTTCACCGCTACGAATTGCAGGGAAGTTTGCTACACCATCAGTAGAAGTACCCTTACCTTGGTATTTAGTAAGTGCCATTCCCCCAGCTCCAATAGAAGTAAAGAAAGCGGAGTAACGAATGTCATTATTCTGAATCAAACCTGATGTTCCGGTAGTTGTTACAATTTCAGGAACAGGACGGAAATAGTTACGGGCACTTGTTACAAAGTAAACAAGGAAAGTGGGGCCACTTTGACCAGCTTCAAACTGAACATTCCAAATGATCTCGCCACGGTTTGTTTGGTTATACATACCAGAGAAAGCAGCTTGTGTAGTTGCTAACGGACGACTTGCCAATGCATTTGTAGCTGCAGTAGCTGCTTCGGCCCATGCACCTGCATAAAGATTAATACGGGCTAAGATTGCATAAGCAGCATTACGATCCAGGTAAGGGCGTGTTAAGCCACTTGCAGGGTTAATTGGCTGATCGATATTGCCAAGTAAAGTGATTGCCTGGTTGATATCACTATACAACTTATCGTAATAATCCTTGTTTGAAAGACGAGCAGGTTTTAATGCTGAAGACACTGTGAATTCAGTTGTATAACCTAATACCAATGCTGTAGTACTGTTTCTGTCGAAGCTTGTAGCAAAATAGCGCATCAGATCAAAATGAGCTAATGCTCTTATTGCATACGCCTGACCTTTTAACCTGTTTGCAAGGGTTTGATTTTGCGGAGTAGTAAACTTATCTACATCACGCAATACAATGTTTGCAGCTGCAATAACATTGTAAGGTGCCTGGTACAGGTTAAACGCCTGGCCAGTTGATGCATTGTAGATCCAATCAGCCATTGCCCTGGAGTTTGCTAACGTTTCAGCGGTTACCTCGTAAAGGTTGTCACTCAAAACATCAGGCATTAACGCCCAGCCTGCCCCGGTTCCGCTACCTGAGCCATAATAGTCAGCTGCACGGAATCTTGAATAAGCACCTACCAGCACTTCTTCTACCTGTTTCATTGTAGAAGGGTTTGATAAGGCATCAAGTGAAAATTCGGGAGTCAATTCGATTACTTCCTTTTTGGTACACGCCTGCAATGTTGCAGTGGCGGCAGCAAAAACGATCAATGCTTTTTTAATATTTCTATATTTCATTTTTCTCTTTTTTTAGGGTGATTAGAATCCAATGCTTAAACCAATTGTTGTTTGAATAAGAGCTGGATACTGAGCACCTGTTAATGACGCTCCTGTTGTTTCCGGATCAAAGCTTTGGAATTTAGTTGCAGTCCACCAGTTTTGTCCTTGTACGAAGATTCTTGCTGAACGCATTTTTGCTTTAGCCAGCAGTTTTGAATCGAACGTATAACCCAACGTTACGTTACGTAAGCGCCAGAAGCTTGCATCTTCAAGGAATCGTGTTGTTGTTGACTGGTAAGGATTAGCTGGAGCTGTTCCACCCAATGTGCCAGAACTTGGTCTGGGTACATTTGTAATATCACCTGGTTGACGCCATTCTTTCAATACTTCAACATGCATATTATCGAAGTAATAAGTAGGATTTGTCAGGTTGTTTTTATCATTGTTATACTGAACACGATCAAGGAAGAAATTCAATTGAGCGCTCAGATCAAAACCATAGAAAGTCCATGTACTGGTGATGCCACCAAACCAAGGTGCATCTGATGTGCCAAAATAGTTTCGATGCGCAGGGTTGTACACCATTGTAGTACTTTTATCAAACTTGTTTATATACTGAGCATTACCATTTGCAGGGTTTACACCAGCATACTCAACAAGATAAATTGTATTTAACGGATAGCCCTCTTTGAGAATTGTTACACCAGATACAACAGAATCCTGAAGAAGATCAATGATCCTGTTTTGATTATATGTTACGTTACCAGTAACAGTCCAATTGAAGTTTTTCATATTGAAGATTTCACCACGAAGTGTTACTTCAATACCACGGTTGCGTAAGCTACCGAAGTTACTTTGAATAGAACTGAAGCCAGAGTTTTGCGGATCAATGAAATCACTTGCAAAAAGGTCTGTTGTTTTTCTGTCATAAACCTCAACAGTACCGCTTAAGCGACGTTTAAGAATGGAGAAATCTAACCCTATATTGATTGTGCGGTTTGTTTCCCAACGATAATCAAGATTACCTGCTGTAGATGGAGCCCAACCACCAACACCTGCATAAGAAATTGCGCCAAACTGAGGCGTTACAAAATCACCAGCAGCTGTTTGGTTATTACCATTTGTACCAATACTTGCACGAAGACGTAAATCATCAAAGAAGTTTACATTTTCCATGAAACTTTCGTTCTTAACAGACCATGTGATACCAGCAGATCCGAAATTGGCAAAACGATTGTTTACACCAAAACGAGAAGAACCATCACGACGGCCAACGAAAGTAACATAGTACTTGTCATCATACCCGTAATTGAAGATACCGAAATAAGAAAGGATACCGTTTCTGCTGCCGCCACCTGATACAGCAGGAATATAATTCGCATTTGCTGCACTACCAGGAGTAATACCAGCTTCATTTTTAAAGCCATTAGTAAAGCCATAACCTGTAAATCCAAAACTGCGTGACTGGTTTTTTACAACCTCAGTAAACAATCCGCCTTCTACTTCGTGTTTACCAAATGTTTGCTTATAGTTCAATGAAGTTGTTCCTGTGTAACGGAAGTTATAAGCTGATGATCTTGTTAAAGAACCATTTCTTGCCTGTGCACCTGCGGTGCGGGGATCATTGAATGAAGCACCTTCGTTATTGGTGTAGTCAACACCCCAGTTTGTACGTGCTGACAAACCTTTCAGGAATGGAAAATTATATTCAAGGTATGAAGTAGCAACACCTTTGATCTGGTTGCTGAAGTTATAATCAAGAAATAATTCCATTGCACCGTTTGGCTGACCAGAGATCAGGTAACCAGGACCACCGAATTGTTGGTAATCACCAGTAAGCGGATTAATGTCTCTTTCATAAGGATTTGACCAACGAATTGCATTCAATGGTGTGCTCAAGAAAGTATTTGCTTCGCTTGTAGCTGTAATTCTTGAAAAACCAGCTTGGAGGTTCATACCAAAACGGAAATTTTTAATGGTATTGTCTACGTTAATACGTGCTGTGTAACGCTTTAAACCAGTAGTTTTCACAATACCTTCCTGGTCCATATAAGACAATGAAGCAAAGAAACGTGAGTTGGCAGAACCACCAGAAGCGCTAAGCTGATGCTGATGAGTTACACCTGTTTGGAACAATGCATCTCTCCAGCTGAAATTAACATTACGAAGACTGTCAGCTTCTGCAGCAGTCCACCCATAAGGGTTACCACGTTGTAATTCGTAATCAATCTTTTCACGGCTATTCATTAATACCAGCCTGTCTTTAGGAAGATCACTAAAACCAATTTGCGCATCGTAATTCAACTGTATCTGACCTGCACGACCACGCCGAGTAGTGATAACGATTACGCCATTTGCTCCACGTGAACCATATTGAGCTGTCGCCATCGCATCTTTCAATACTTCCACACGCTCAAAATCACCTTGGTTCAATGAAGCAAAATCAGCAGCATTGATCTCGATACCATCCATAATATACAAAGGAACGTTACCGCCATTGATAGAACCATTACCACGAATGCGAACAACCGCATTAGCACCTGGTTGACCACTATTTGCTGCAACAGAAATACCCGCCGCCTGGCCCTGAAGAGCCTGATCAAAAGAGCCAAATGTTTGTTTTCTTACTTCGCCTGCAGAAATGTTAGCTGTTGCACCGGCAAACTTCTTACGCTGCAAGGTTGTGTAACCTGTAACAACTACCTCAGAAATCGATTTCGACTCCCCTTGTGTCATAGTTACAGTTAAAGGACCATCGCCGATGGTTACTTCGATGTCATTAAATCCAATAGAAGAAACGCCGAGCTTTTTTGTTCCGGAAGGAACGGTTACTTTGAAATCACCGGAAACAGTAGTTACGCCTACTGACTTTCCGTTTACACTGATTGTAGCTCCGGCAATTGGACTGCCGTCTTTGCTATCAACCACTTTTCCTGAAACTTCTTTTGTTTGTGCCCATAATTGACTGGTCACCAACAAGAAAGAGAGTGTTAGTCCTAACAATTTTCTCATGTGATAGATAATTTTGGTTTCGAAAATAGGGAAAACCTTTAACAATTTGTTACCATTAGCAGACAAGGCAGAAAAGTCCTCTGCTGCATAGTTGATTAAATATTATGCGGTTATGACAGTGGAACTGAAAAAAACGACAGACCTTATAGTTTATATGATTAATCTCTTCTACTCAAATAAATCAAAATATATTGTACCAAGGTAACAATTGAAGCTATGGCAGCTACCACATAAGTGCTGGCAGCCCACTTTAAAGCATCTTTTGCACCAGGCAACTCCTGGCTGTTCGTGGCATTTGTATGTTCAAGCCATGCTACTGCTCTGTTACTGGCATCAAATTCCACAGGTAATGTAATAAGAGAAAACACGGTTGTTGCAGCAAAAAGCAATATACCTACTAACAGAACTGTGGGGTTACCGCCGCCAAAACCCATAATACCTACGCCAATTGCAAGGATCCATTGTGACAGTGTTGTGCTTACCTGTACCACAGGAACCAGTCTTGAGCGAAGCATAAGCCATTGATAAGCAGTAGCATGCTGTACAGCATGACCTACTTCGTGAGCTGAAACTGCAGCGGAAGCAATGGAACGTCCATTGTATACATCGGGGCTAAGGTTTACCGTTTTGTTCATTGGGTTATAATGATCGCTCAAAAAGCCGTCAACCGATACCACCTGCACATCATAAATACCATTCTCTTTCAGCATTTTTTCGGCTATTTCCTTACCGCTCAGCCCGCTTGAAAGAGGCTCCTGGCTGTAATGTTTAAACTTGGATTTTAACCGCATTTGCACTAAAAATCCTATCGCCATAAAAAGCAGGGAGACAATTAAAATTCCTGGTGTCATAATCTTTTTATTTTTTATAATACTACCCCCTCAAATTCGCTTCCAGAATTTTTTTTTGCCAAAAAATTACGTCGAAAACTTTTGGCTAAGTCGTTTTGACAGAGTGAGTTACGTTTACATGTTGCCGTAAGCAAAATAGAGAAACCAATCAGCTGCTATAACAATTTCAATATACTGATTATCAGTTAATTACAGCCGTTTTCGCTCATGACAAGCATCCCCCTGCCCACTTGCACACTTGCATAGAATTTATGCACATCGGCCAAAAATTATTTTGTAATGTGGCGGCAATTTGTAATTTAGCAACAGAATTTAATGGGTTAGTAAGTACAAAGGGTTGGAAGAAATTCCAGCCCTTTTACTTTGTATCAATGATCTTCTTTTTTTATTCCGTCTGCTTCCTTTTTTGTTTCTTTTTTGATACAATGTTTTCAAAAAAATATTTTCACTTCAATGATTTTTTTTGATGCACTTTTATGCCGTTGAGAAAAATATACAATGAGTAAAATTAAAACGGCTTTTTTTTGTCAGAACTGCGGATACGAATCAACCAAATGGGTGGGCAAATGTCCTTCATGTAATGAATGGAATACGTTTGTTGAAGAATTAATTACAAAAGATAAAACCAATCCACAAAAACAAAGCTGGAAAGAAAGTGCAGCAACCGGTGACATTAAAACAATTTCCTTAAGCGATGTAAGAAGCAGTGAAGAAAAAAGAATTGTTACTCAGGATGCTGAATTGAATCGTGTGTTGGGTGGCGGTATTGTTCCAGGAAGCATTGTGTTAATTGCAGGAGAGCCCGGCATTGGCAAATCAACATTGTTTTTGCAGATAGGATTGCATTTAAAAAATGAAGTAGTTCTATACGTAAGTGGCGAAGAGAGTGAACAACAGATAAAAATGAGGGCCGATCGCTTACAGATGACCAATGAAAACTTTTACCTGCTTACTGAAACATCTACCAACATTATTTTTCAGGAAATAAAAAAACTAAAGCCCGAAGTAGTTATTATTGATTCTATTCAAACATTACAAACACCGTTTATTGAAAGTGGCCCCGGCAGCATTTCGCAGATACGTGAAACAGCAGCAGAAATACAACGGTTTGCAAAAGAAACCAACACACCCGTATTTCTCATTGGACATATTACCAAAGATGGCAACATTGCAGGACCAAAGATCCTGGAGCACATGGTAGATACCGTCTTACAATTCGAAGGCGACAGGCATTATGTATATCGCATTCTACGCACAATGAAAAACCGCTTTGGATCAACATCAGAACTTGGTATTTATGAAATGACTGAAGCTGGCATGCGACCTGTAAACAACCCCAGCGAAATACTCATCACACAAAAAGAAGATCAACTGAGTGGTATTGCCATTGCAGCTACTATGGAAGGAATGCGGCCATTGTTAATTGAAGTGCAGGCATTGGTTACACAAAGTGTGTACGGCACACCGCAACGTACAGTAAGCGGTTTTGATCTGCGGCGTTTACAATTGTTACTTGCTGTATTAGAAAAAAGAGGTGGGTTCCATTTTGGAATGAAAGATGTGTTCTTAAACATTGCCGGTGGTTTAAAAGTAGAAGACCCATCTATTGATCTTGCTGTGTTATGCGCATTACTTTCCAGTTATGAAGACGTACCATTGAATCCACATATTTGTTTTGCAGGCGAAGTAGGCCTTAGCGGTGAAATACGTGCAGTGAACCGCATCGATCAACGCATAGCAGAAGCAGAGAAGCTTGGTTTCGAAAAGATCATCATCAGTAAATACAATATCGGTCAGCGGAAAGAAACAGGAAAAACATTGCAGCAAAAACATAATATTGAAATCATTACGATGAGTAAAGTTGAAGAACTTTACCAATACCTTTTTCAATAAACAACGGGTGCAGCATACTTGCATATTTTCCGGCAGTGTTCTATCTTACTATCATGATAAACACCCGCAAACTATTTGATGATTTTGTACGCATGCTTTACCCGCATAACTGTGCCGGCTGCGGAAGTGATCTCTTGGAAACAGATCAACCCATCTGTATTCATTGTTACACTAATCTCCCTGAAACAAATTTTGCAGCATTGCCTGCAAACCCAATTGAAAAAATATTTTATGGACGCTTAGATATTGAACAGGCAACTGCCGGTTATTACTTTAGCAAGCGTTCTGTATTGCAGCGGCTCGTACATCAATTAAAATACAAAGGCAATACAGAAGTGGGGCATCAGCTGGGTATCTGGCTGGGGCAACAGTTACAGAAAAGCAACCGCTTCCATTCGCTTGATGCATTAATCCCCTTACCGCTTTTTGCTGCAAAAGAAAAAAGGCGTGGGTATAACCAATCAACCATTCTTTGCAATGGCATAGCAGAGGTATTACAGTTGCCTGTACTTACAAATGCTGTTAACCGAAAACGCTATACCGATACACAAACAAAAAAAGGAAGGGCTGAACGGATAAAGAATGTTGACGAAAGCTTTGCACTTACAGAGGCAACGCTCCTTTCAGGAAAACATGTTTTACTTGTTGATGATGTAATTACAACAGGAGCAACCATGGAAGCATGCGGACTTGTTGTTAAACAGGCAGCCGGGCTTAAACTAAGCATTGCGGCGCTGGCCTTTTCAAGCGATGATTAGGCAGTAACCGAAGTTTAACAGCTGCATACTGCCATCATTCCGTTTTGGATGCTTATTTTTACACACGTGAGAAACTACTTACCCATACTGCTTGTTCTGTCCCTTGTAATCACTTTTGGCTGCAGAAAAGAAACCTTTACCAACAGCAAAGAAGCAAGATTAACAATTGGCAACGACAGTTTACGCTTCGATACCGTTTTTACAACAGCAGGCTCCATTACCAAATATTTCCTCATCAAAAATGACAACAGGCAAAAGATCAACATCAGCAATATACAGTTAATGGGTGGCGGAGCATCGGCTTTTAAAATGAATGTGGATGGAAGCCAGGGAACACAGTTCAATAACCTTGAGCTGGCAGGCAACGACAGTATGTATGTATTCGTTCGGGTGAATGTAAACCCAACAGCCGCTAACCAACCATTTGTAATGCGTGACAGTATCAAACTGGAGTGGAACGGTAATACAAGTTATAAACAGTTAGAAGCATGGGGACAAAATGCACATTACATCCGCAGCACAAAACTGCAGGGAAATATTACCTGGACAAATGATAAGCCTTATGTTATTCTTGGTGGAATGATCGTTGATACAACAGCCGTACTCACCATTCAAAACGGAGTGAGGGTTCATTTAAATGCAGATGCACCTTTTGTTGTTGATGGAACACTCATCGTTAACGGCACCAAAACAGACAGTGTTGTTTTCAAAAGCAACCGGCTTGATGATCCCTATAAAGATTATCCCGGTGCATGGCCCGGTATTTATTTCAGAGGCAGCAGCATTAATAACCGGCTCACCTACACCTATATCAAAAACTCTTTCCAGGGACTTGTAGTTGAACAGGCTGCCTCCAATTCAAACCCAAAGCTTACTATCAACAATTGCGTACTGGATAATATTTATGATGTGGGCATACTGGCAGTTAACAGCAGTGTTACAGCCAACAACTGCCTCATCAGCAACTGCGGAAACAACATTGCACTTATTTACGGCGGCAACTACCAGTTTAACCATTGCACCGTTGCATCTTTTTCCAATTCATTTGTGCAGCATAAAAATCCGGCATTGCTGGCAACCAACTTTATCAAACAAAACAATACCATTTACACGGCTGTGTTAAATGCTGTTTTCACCAACAGCATCATTTGGGGCGACGAAGGCTTTGTTGACAACGAAATAGTGGTACAAAAAGAAGGAGCAACAGCAACAAACGTAAGCTTCAACAATGTGTTGTTCAGGGCAAAAACAGATCCCGCCAACGCCACACTGAGTAATGTGATCAAAAACAGCAATCCTCAGTTTGACAGTATTAATGTAGTTAGCCGCTATTACGATTTCAGGCTCAAAGCAGAGTCGCCTGCCATTAATAAAGGCATCGCTACTCCGTTGCTGACCGATTTTAA
>NZ_CAMLGT010000053.1 GCF_946479605.1 uncultured Lacibacter sp. | reverse complement strand
GGCAATAAGTTCCTTGCCAACATCCGTGAAGTGGATGCCATCATTCATGTAATCCGTTGCTTTGAAGATGAGAATGTGTTGCGTGAAGAAGGTGCTATCAACCCTGTAAGTGATAAAGAGATCATTGATACTGAATTGCAGCTGAAAGACCTTGATACTGTTGAAAAGAAAATTCAGCGTATTGAAAAGCAGGCAAAAGCCGGTGATGTAAAAGCAAAAACCGAGCTGGAAGTATTGCTGAAATGCAAGAACCACCTGGAACAAGGCAAGAGCATTCGTGGTTTGGATCTGAACAGTGCTGAGCTGGATCTTATCCAGGATAATTTCTTCCTCACAGGCAAAAAAGTTTTGTATGTGGCCAATGTTGATGAAGCCAGTATGCATACAGGCAATAAATATTCACAGGCATTGATTGACGCTGTGAAAGATGAAGATGCAGATGTGATCATTATGAACAATACCATTGAAGCACAGATCAGCGAAATGGAAGATCCTGATGATAAGGCTTTGTTCATGGATGAGTATAAAATGAAAGAACCTGCTCTTGATCGTTTGATCCACAGCACCTATCACTTACTCGGTTTGCAAACCTATTTTACTGCTGGTGTACAGGAAGTTCGTGCATGGACTTTCCACAAAGGCTGGAAAGCACCACAATGCGCAGGCGTTATTCATACAGATTTTGAAAAAGGCTTTATTAAAGCTGAGGTGATTGGTTATGATGATTATGTAACGTATAAAACAGAGGCTGCTGCACGTGATGCAGGTAAATTAAGAATTGAAGGAAAAGAATATTTAGTGAAAGATGGTGATGTTATGCACTTCCGCTTCAACGTTTAACAGTTAGCAAATAAGAAAAGAATGACCGGCTCAAATGAGCCGGTCATTCTTTTCTTATCAGGCCGATCGATTAGTGTGTAATAAAAAAATCCCCTGAGTTACAGGGGATATAAATTATACCGGAAAAGGGTTGCTGAAAAGCTTATGCCTTCTTTGCGTATTTCTTCTTGAACTTGTCGATACGACCAGCTGTATCTACCAATACATTCTGACCAGTAAAGAACGGATGGCTCATACTGGAAATCTCCAATTTGATCAAAGGATACTCGTTGCCATCTTCCCACTGAACTGATTCTTTAGAAGGAGCAGTTGAACGGGTTAAGAAAGAATACCCGTTACTCATGTCTTTAAACACTACGAAACGGTAATTTGCGGGATGAAGTTCTTTTTTCATATATCTGGGAGTTTTCAGCACGGATTTGGCCGTGCATTTTTTTAAACGAAAGCGCAAAAGTAAAGCTTCTGCTGGTCTAAGCCAAATGAATTTTAAAAAAGCTCTTTTCCTTGCCAGTCAGAGCCTGGTAAAGCTGGCTTTGGTAACAGGTCAACAAAAAGGCAACATTAACTTAAACTACTTAAACGTTTACAAGTCAGAGTTTTGCTGAACTTCACAGGGCAGAAAGGAAGAGCCAAAAGGATAAATTTCAGTAATGATCGTTTATTTTGATTTTACTAAAATAGAGGTATGAAAACCATTTTTTTTGTTGTTACTTTGCTGCTTCCTCTGAAAAGATATAAGGTTCAGTATCCGATTTTTACACGACTTAAAACGAAGAGTTATGTTGACACACCTATTGGTAATCGGAACGATAGCATTTTTATTCATCAGCATTCAATGGTTAGCCCGAATTAAAAAATCAAAAATCCAGCAATCAGCCCGTCAACATAATACCCAAAAACACGAGGTAGCCGCTTAGTGTATTTCCTTGTAAACAATAGTAGACTGGTGTACATCCTGGCTCACATAAGGGCATAAAAAAAGCACCGAATTGTTATTATAATTGCTTGCGCTTTTATACTTACTAACCCAGTGCTTTTGGGAATCAGCCATTTTCCTGTTACAGAATCCTGCCGTCCCACCGCTTTTCCTTTTATTGCTAAAATTCCTGCGGCTTTGTGTATTAAAAGTAATTCACTGAACTGCGTTTCCCAAATATTTACCCACTTTGATTTGCACCAGTTAAGCACCCTTTTTTCCACCGGAATTGGTACAAAAGCCTGGGTTTTGCACAGTTTATGAACGCATATTCTCGTATTGTAAAGGTATCCCCAGATCCCAGCCTTTTGAAGCCTGGATCACTTCCTGTAAGTCATCAATCTTTTTCCCTGTTACACGTACAATATCATCATTAATAGCTGCCTGCACCTTTAAACCCGACTCTTTAATGAGTTTTACAATCTTTTTTGCATCTTCCTGCTTCAGCCCGTTGCGAACCTGCACTTCCTGTTTCACCAGCTTACCACTCTGGAACGGTTCCTTGCTTTGATCAAAAGCTTCCGGTGCAATACCCTGCTTGTGTGCACGGCTGATGAGTACATCAATCAACTGGCGCATTTTCATTTCATCTTCCACCTCAATATTGATTTTGAAATCCTTGCGGTTGAGATCGATCACCACATGACTTCCCTTAAAATCAAAACGGTTGGTGATCTCTTTTGATGTAACGTTTACTGCATTATCCAATGCCTGGGCATCTACTTTACTAACAATGTCAAATGATGGCATAACGACAAATTTGAAATGAGAAGTACAAAGTACGAACTGTACCGATTGCAGCAAAAATATTTACGCTTTACAAAAAAGAAACCCCGGTGGAAACCGGGGTCGTCAATCAACATGAGAATGTATAATAGAGAGTCTTAAATCTTATTCACCTGATTTTACACGATTCTGTTCATCTGCTGCACCACTTGCTTTACGGCGGCTGTTACCATTGATCTTTCCTTTTGCTATGCGGTATGTAAATGTAAGTGTAGCTATACGTGAATCACGGTAGTTCTGAAACTGGGCATCAATGTTACCAAACTTGCTTTCGCCTTTGATGCGCTGTGTCCACAATACATCACGCACATTTAAACGGATGGTTCCTTTTGTTTTCAAAACAGGCATGCTTGCACCCAGACTCATCATACCAAAACCACTGATACGGAATACACCATCTACACCAGGGGTTCTGTAAAACCCGCTTACTTCTGTTGATAATCCTTTTTTGAATTTATATGCAACAGAACCGTTGAACATAGCTGTGGTTGCACCAACGGTTACTTGTGTGTTGTTAACAATACCGCTAAACTCATTATTGAACACATTTGCATAAACATTACCGCTGAATCCTTTGATCTGTTTGAAAGCACTTACTGCAATTCCGTATTGACGCTGATTGGCAATATTAGCCTGCTTGATGTACGTTTCATTGGTTTGCTCGTTTTGCTCCAGTACCTGTTGAATAATGTTATTTGTTTTTGTATAGTTCAATGTTGTTGTTAAGAATCCTTTGAATGTGTGCGACAATTCAATATTATGACTGAACTGTGGACGGAGATAAGGATTCCCTTGTTCAAATGTGTATCTGTCGAGGAACTCAACAAACGGGTTGAGGTTTTCATAATCCGGGCGGCGGATACGACGACCATAGTTCACAACAAAACTGTTCTTTTCATTGGCAGTGTACTGCAGGTAAGCTGTAGGAAACAGTTGCGTATAATTCAATGTAAACTTCTCTCCTGTTGTTTTTTGGTTACCACGAGCCAATGTATTTTCAAGACGCAAACCAAACTGGCCACTGAACTTTTTACTGAATGGTCTTGTATAGTTTACATAAGCAGCATTGATGTTTTCGGTGTATACAAAATGGTTGCTACGGCCATAATCACGCACTCTTGCATTGTTAATGATACTATCATACACTGCATCGTTATCCGTTTCAACAAAACTTGTTTTTAATCCTGCTTCAAATTTTGCACCTTTCTTTAACGGATGGATATAATCAACCTTGCCACTGTAAATCCTGATTGATTGAGGAAGGTTTCCAAGTAATGTATCAGGAGTAAATGAAGGTGCACCATTTATATCAAAATAACTGTTAACAAGGTTTTGCGTGTTGGCTGCATTATAATGGAGGTAATCTACATCCGCTGTTAACTCCTTACCGGTAGTATCAAACAAATGACGGAAGTTGACATTTGAACCGAAATGCTTCCAGGTGCTTTTTGCTCTTGAAAAAGCAAGTGTTTTGCCTAACAGGTTTCCATCCGGATCGGCAATATCAATATCGCTGTTGTTATTAAAATTACCGGGGTTGAAAAAACCATTAACAGTTGCACCGATCGTTGTTTTTTTATTCAGATAAATATCAGCACCAACTTTACCATTGTTTGAAGAGCTCCATGGACGCATAAGCGACACCTGCTCAAACAAAGATTTCACTTCTTTCGTATTCTCTTCAATAAACTTACGCTGGATAGAAAGCTCCTGGAAACTGTTACGCTCACTGCGGCTAAGTGTACCAAACAGGTTTACTTTATTCTTGCGGTAGTTGAATGTTACATTCTGGTTGTTTGATGCATAAACACCTTGCGAATAACCGGCAGTGGCAATAATGTTATAGCCCATCTGCTTGGTCTTTTTTGTTTTGATGTTGATGATACCACTGTTACCGGCAGCATCATATTTTGCAGGCGGATTGGTCATGATCTCGATCTGCTCCAGCTGTGTTCCCTGCATATTGCGGAGGTAGTTGGCCAGATCTGCACCAGATAAATACGCAGGCTTTCCATCAATGAATACCTGCACGCCTGCTTTTCCTTTCAGACTGATGTTGCCATCACGATCAACAGATACACCAGGCGATTTCTCCAGTACTTCCAGAGCATTTGCACCTGCATTTGTGGGGCTTGCCTCTACATTCACCACCATTTTATCGGGCTTTTGTTCAAAAAGAGGTTTGCGTGCTGTAACAGTCACTTCCTTCAAACCTTTTGCTTCGGGCAAAAGACCAAATGAAGGCACAGTAATGTCGGCTCCTTCTTTTACTTCAATGATATTGCTGAGTGTTTTTTGGTAGCCAACACTGGTAACCCCAAGCAGATAAGATCCTTCTTTTACAGACTCAAATGAGTAGAGCCCACTTTTGTCTGTAATGGCTGCTTTTACAAGCGAGCTGTCTTTGCTGCGCAATAAGGAAACCGTAATGCCGGCTACCGGCTTCTGGCCTTCGTCTTTTACATCGCCTTTTACACGTGTAGTTGACTGGGCAAAAGAGGAAAAGGTAAAGGTTAGCAAGGCCGCAGTTAGTAATGCAGAAATCTTTTTCATGATGATAAGTTTGATGACTCGGTTTAAAATGATAAGGTTTAACAGCAACAGTACCTGTCTTTTACTATTACATGTCAAAAGTAGGTTCTATGTTTTGCATAGTACATTGTTTTCTGCTAAACGGCATCATTTCCTGATGTGCGGCAAAACAATGACATGTATGTGACGGACAATGAAGCAACATGTTACAGATTCATCCGACTTTGGTGACGAACGGAATAAAAACCCGATAACTGGAAAAAAGAAAGGCTTCCGGAATGGAAGCCTTTTGAAAAAATGTGATTATGAATTATTTGCTTTGCCCGGCCTTTTGTTTTGAAACAAAATAGAGCACAACACCTAGTATCACCAACCCCAGCGAAATAAGTTCTGCCTGTGTTGGCTGAAATGGCAGATCCTCATATTTGGTGTTTACCCTGATCTTTTCAATAAAGAAGCGTTCAACACCATTTAAAACAAGGTAAAGACAGAATAAACCACCTGCCAGTTTAATACGCTGACGGGCGAACAGCAGGATGACAAACAGGATAAGACAAGCTAATGTTTCATAAAAAGGAGTTGGGAAAACCGGCAGAGGCAAATAGTTGCAATGTTCTGGTTGATCGCAACCAGGTAATTGCACCCCCATACTGTTTACATTATGGGGGTAAGTATAGGCCACCATCCATGTTGGCAAAAAAGATGGCGCTTTAAAGCTGGCAAAAGGCACTGCCTCAACATTAAAATCACGGCCAAACTCCTGCTTTATATACGGAACATTATTTTTTACTGCAGCTTGGAACTCTCCGGGTTTTGCCAACTGCACAGCAGCTGTTGAGTCGGTAACGTACGCAGCATTCGGTACTCCCCAATCGCCATCACCAGCCACCTGGCAACCAATACGACCAATGGCATAAGCCAGCATCAGAGCAGGCCCCATTGTATCAGCTAAGTGACGGATGGATATACCTTTTCGTCTTGCATAGATGATAATAGCAATAGCGGCGCAAATAAGCCCACCATAAAAGGTTAACCCGCTAAACGAAACAAGAGAACCGATAGGGTCAGCTACAAAGTCATTCCAGTTTTCCAGGTTATGAAACACTTTGGCTCCGGCAAAGCCAAATATTGCTGCCATTACCGTTATATCGCCCACCCGCTCATGTGGCCAGATACGTACTTTCCTTTCCTCCGGCTTGGCTGCTTTTTGTTTGTTCTTTTCATACCATTTTAAACCGGCAAAGAGCAAAGCAAGTAAAATACCGGCTCCCCAACTACCCTGCGATGAAAAAATGTATTGCTGAGGATCAACTCCATCGCCTGCATTCATAAATGCACCAATGATCTTGTATCCCATGATAAAGCCAAGCAATGCATTGATGATAAGCTCCGATGCTGTAGCTGGTTTTCCGAATACACGTTTCTCTTCTTTCGGAAACAAATAACCTTGTTTCTCCTTGCGCTGCAACCCTTTTGTTAATACAATAGCTGCTGCAATGAAAGCAAGTGCCACAAAAAAGCCGAATGAATTCAGAAAACGGGCCCACTCCCATTCTACACCAAATGCATCTTTAAAGAAATAATACAGATTAGGATACATGCTGAATATTTGAGTTGCAATGATACTTGAAAAAATTGGATTGCTGCCTGCCGCCTCTATTTAACAGGAATTGCAAAACAGCAACTATCAGTATTGAAAATATATTTCCGTAGCCCCATAACCGTACATGGGGTGGTATTGATTCACAAATGATTTTACTTCAGATTTCAACCGGAGAATATCATGTATCTCGTCCCGTAGTTTTCCTTCGCCCACACCATGTATAATGATGAGTGTAGGCTGCATGTGCAGCACAGCAAGCTCATAATACTTTTCAAACTCTTTTAATTGTGCTGTAAGAATTTCGAAATTGCTCAAATGCTTCCAGTGGTTGCTGATCTTTTCAATATGCAGATCAACAACAGTTCGTGCCGGAGGAATATGCTGACGGGCTTCTTTTGCATTATACACTTTAAAACCAGCTGCGGTAAGTTTATGCAGGTCAGTTTTTTCAGTATGTACCTTATCGGGATATGATTCCATGAGCAGGTAACTGAAACTTGCTTCCTGCTTTTGCAGCATTTCTTCGATCCGCTGGAACATCTGTTTTGCTTTGATCTTTAATGATGCTTCAAAATGATCGGCTTTCTTTTTATCGGGTGTTGAAAGACTGAATTCAAAATCAAACTTCGGTGCATCATTCAGTTTTTCAAACGCAACATCATGAATATAAAAATCGTTGAACGGAAGAATTTCATTTCGTAAGTTAAACTCACTCTCGCCAGTAAGCAGCAGGTGATAATTGAATTGAAAAGCAGTATCAGTATTATTCACCAGGTAAATACGGAAGTACTCCACTACATCATCATCAAAAATATCTTTGTCAAATACCGGAAGAAATGATATCCATACACCATCACCTACATTGTATTTTTTTACAGCACTAACCTTTTCCTTTTTTACATCATCCACATACTTCTTTTGTTTTGGTGGCGGTGCTTTCTTTTCAGTAAAACGCTTGAAATACGGGAAATCGATCTGGTCGGTGTATACAGGAAACTCCACACCACCCACATCAACCGTAACCATTTTCTTATTAATGATACCCACAACTTCGCCTTCTTCATTTGAATGCAGCAATAACACTTTATCTCCTACCTGGAACTTCATAATGCTTATTTACGCTGCAAAAATAACCCCGGCCAACAAATCCTGCTCAAACAAATGTTGAAGAATCTGCTGCCGGGGAAATCACACCACACTGGAACCATCAACCCCACTTATGTTTATGGGGTCGTTCATCAGGATTTTTCCGCATCCATTCATCCACGCTCAACTTTCCGCTGCCTTCCACTACAAAGAACACGAGCAATACAAGAATGAGAACAGAGAACCATAATTCGGAATGTGGTTGAAAAATACCGCCCGATATATTCACAAAAATGATAGCACCTAACAGCACCGGTATTTGTACCAGACAGGCAAACCTTGTAAGCAAACCAAAAGCAACCAATAAACCACCCACCAAATGTGCAAACACAATATAGTGAGCAAGTAAACCGGCAGACAATGAGCCGAGAAAACCACTGTTATCAATGAGGTCAACCAGCGGCTGCATATTGTTAATGAACTGCCCGCCTTTAATGGTTAGAATGATACCCAAAGCAATACGGATGAAATCAATCCATTTAGGGTGATGAGCATCGCCCCATTTTTCCATGCGTTGTACGAAATTCATAATGGCAAAATTTAAATGTGAAAGAAGCTATGTAAAAGTTACAACGCTTTTCCGGCTTTTGCAAACCGAATTCTGCACAATTAAACGCTTGCTTTACTTGATCTTACGCTTTAGATATTGACTGTAATCTTCTAACTGAATGGCATATTCGCCAACAATAAGTGGTGAAGTAAAAATAAAATCAGCTGTGGCCCTGTCGCAGGCGGTGGGTATATTCCAGGTAACAGCCAAACGAAGCAATGCTTTTACATCCGGATCATGCGGCTGTGCTTCCATAGGATCCCAAAAGAAAATGAGCACATCAATTTTTCCTTCAGCAATTAATGCGCCTATTTGTTGATCGCCCCCTAGCGGGCCACTCAGCAATTTTGTTACAGGATGATCAAGTTTTTCTTCCAGCATTTTTCCTGTGGTGCCTGTAGCATACAATTCATGCTGTGCCAATGCTGTGCGGTTGAAATAAGCCCAATCAATCAGATCGCTTTTGCGATGATCATGCGCCACTAACGCAATACGCTTCTGCGCTTTCATTTTCCTCGTCTTCATATTATGCCTGTTGACTTTTTGCTAATTTACTTTTGCGGTAGCCGTAAAAGAAATAAATGATCAATCCTATTCCCATCCACACAAAAAACCAAAGCCAGCTGCTCACCGGAATTTCAATCATTAAATACAAACAGCTTAATGCTCCCAACACAGGAATAAGCGAATACTTGCGGATGAAAGTAAGAACAGCTATTACAACAGCAATAATGATGAAGATAAAGAACAACACTTCCTGGTGAGCTTCATGAAAGAGATTGGTGAATGATGCCGTTACACGTTCACGAAACAGGAAGATAAAGCCCGCAACAATAACGGGAAGAATGAACTGTGCATTGATGTATGGTAATTTAAATTTACCGGCACCTGCTTCTTTCAGTTTGGGTAACAATAATACCCCAAGACAAACGAGTACAAAGGCGAACAATGTTCCGATGCTTGTCAAATCAGTCATCTTAGATGATGGTAAAAACATAGCAGGAATACCAACGAGAAAACCCGTTACAACTGTTGCAAAAGCAGGTGTTTTGTATTTTGGATGAACATTGGCAAATCGCTTGGGTAATAATCCATCACGGCTCATGGTCATCCAGATACGTGGCTGGCCCAGCTGGAACACCAGCAACACACTTGTTGTTGCAACAACTGCACTGATGCTGATGATATAACCGATCCATTTTAATCCCAACTTATCAAACACATACGCTAAAGGATCATCTACTTTCAGTTCACTGTAATTCACCATACCGGTTAATACAAGTGCAATAAGGATGTAAAGGACAGTACAGATCAGCAACGCATACATCATCCCTCTTGGCAAATCACGTTGTGGATTTTTACATTCCTCCGCAGTGGTACTGATAGCATCAAAACCAATATACGCATAGAACACAGCACTCACACCCTGCAACACTCCGGTAAAACCATTTGGCATAAAGGGATTCCAGTTATCAGTATTCACGTAAAAGAATCCCATAATAATGACAAAAATGATCACTGCAATTTTAAACACCACCATTGCATTGGCACTCTTCTTACTTTCCTTCATACCCACGTATGCAAGAGCAGTAATAAGTGCTACAATTAATAATGCAGGCAGATTCAGAAAAAGCTTTGTACCTCCTAAATCCGGTGCACTGTTAAACCCATTAATGATGGTTTGCATTTCAGGAGTTGCAGCAACACCTTTTGCTAATTGTTCGTTCACCCCTGCCAATGCTTCTTTCGCAGTAGAAAGATTGGTGGTTAACCAAAAAGGCAAATGAATATTTAATCCTTGCAGAAGGTTGTTGAAATAACTGCTCCAGCTGATGGCCACCACAATATTTCCAATGGCATATTCAAGAATCAATGCCCAGCCAATGATCCAGGCTACCAGTTCTCCAAAACTTACATAAGCATAGGTATAAGCACTTCCGCTCACAGGAACCCGGCTGGCAAACTCCGCATAACACAATGCAGAGAAACCACAGGTAATTGCGGTAATCACAAATAATAATGAAACGCCGGGGCCGCCATGAAAGGCTGCACTACCAATAGTAGAAAAGATACCCGCTCCAATAACAGCAGCAATACCGAGAAAAGTAAGATCACGCACATTCAATACCCGATGCAGTCCGCTTCCTCCATGCACTTCATCGCCTCCCTGCGACATTATTGTATTGATCTTTTTTCTGCGGAACAATTGACTCATATAAGCTGGTTTAAGGCGTTCAAAATAGGGAAAAAATGAATAAGTGCAACGTTTGCTTTTTCGAGATTGTCAACAAAACATGCGGCATATTCTTTTATTGGTAGTAATTGTACTTGCTGTTACAGCCTGTACAAAACAAAATGGAACAGAAGGCAATGGCAAAACCTTGCTACGTATCAATAACAAGAGCGCCTTATTTTATGACTCTGTGATTGTAAACAGCCCCGGTGGCAAACAGGTTTACTACAATGTTGCCGCCAATTCCTATTCGGGGTACAAGCCATTTAATTTCTTGTATCACTATGCGTACATTGAAGTACACTTCAATAATCAACTGACAAAACTCCAGCCTATTGATTATGTGGGCGAGGAAAAATTAAACCCCGGTAAATACAGTTATGAACTGATGGTTTTACTGTCATCACAGCCATCAGTATCACTGGTTTCAAGAAAAGATTGATGAAGATCAATACTCTCGCTGCACAAGAAATTGTGCCAGTTGTTGCAATGGTTCTTTGCGTTTGTTAAGCACGGCAATATCTTCCAGATGCTGCATGGCTTTTTCGAAGTATTGATTTTTAAGCTGCATGGCCCATTCATCCACACCCGCAGCTTTATAAATTGCCAGCACCTGTTCCACTTTATCTGCAGGATTTGTTTGCATCAATTCCTTTAACTGTTGCTGCTGTTGTGCACTTGCAGTTTCCAATGCATGGATCATCAAAAAAGTTTTCTTATTGGCTTTAATATCGCCCCCCACCTGCTTACCAAACTTTGCGGGATCACCAAAGCAATCGAGGTAATCGTCCTGCACCTGGAAGGCAATACCAAGGTTGCGGCCAAACTCGTAGATATGTTCAGTATTGCCTACACTTGCACCACCGATCATTGCACCGAGCTTTAAACTGGCTGCCAGCAGTACCGAGGTTTTTAATTCGATCATACGTACATATTCAGCAAGGCTTACGGTTTCTCTCTTTTCAAAGTCCATATCCATCTGCTGCCCTTCCGATACTTCCAGTGCGGTTTTATTGAACAGGGCAAGGATCGGTTTTACATCGCCTGCTACCCTGCCTAAAAAATCGTACGACATGGTTAACGTTACATCACCCGCAAGAATAGCGGTATTGATACCATGAATAGCATGTACTGTTTGTTTACCACGACGCAACGGCGCTTCGTCCATAATATCGTCGTGTATCAACGAAAAATTATGAAACAGTTCAATGGCTGTTGCCACCTGCCATGCATCGGGCTTGATCTCATCAAACAACTCATTGCCCATTAACACCGCAACAGGCCGCACACGTTTGCCGCCAATGCTGAGGATATGTTGCGCTGCATCGTACAACGAAGCCGGTTCTGTTGGAAATATGCGCTTGTTGAAATGCTCTTCAAATTGTTTTAAAAGTTGTTCGAACGACTGCATAACTTTTTGATGTATGATTTCTGATGTCTGATTTGTGAAACAAACGGCAAGATAATTAAGTATGATCAGGATGTTGAAGCAGAAAACAAATCTTACATCCTATATCATAAATCAGCCATCATTTCTTCCCCCTCTTTTTCTTCGGATGTTGAAACTTCGTTGGCTGCAATACTTTCTTCTCCGTTGAATCGATATGCCCCAGCACCAACTCGTAATCGAGCTGACGTTTTTCGAGGTTTGCTGCCACCACTTTGATCGTCACCTTATCCCCCATACGGAATGTTCGTCCACTGCGTTTACCCACCAAACAATAATCTTCTTCCACATGACGGAAATCGTCGAAATCGCTCAGCGAAAACAAGCTAACAAGTCCCTCGCATTTATGTTCAACCGTTTCCACCCAAAATCCAAATGATGCTACACCGCTTACCACACCGTCAAACTCTTCACCAAGGAACTGGCTCATGTATTCCACCTGTTTGTATTTGTTGGCAGCCCGTTCACTTTCCATGGCCGAACGTTCACGCTCACTACAATGCTTGCACTTCGCTTCCATTTTTTTATCGATCTGCGGTTCTTTATCCAGGCATTGCTGCAATACACGATGCACCAGCACATCGGGATAACGACGGATAGGCGATGTGAAATGACAGTAGTGTTCAAACCCCAAACCGTAGTGACCAATATTTTCTGCTGTATACACCGCTTTCGCCATGGTACGAATGCCCAATGCTTCCAACACATGTTGCTCGGGTTTACCATTGGCATCTTTCAGCATCTGGTTAAACGATTCGGCAATACGTTGCGGCGATGATACATCGAAAGTGTGTCCGTACTTTTTGGCAAACACCATAAACGGACCAAGCTTCGCTTCATCCGGCGTATCGTGTACACGATACGGGAATGGTACCGGTTTATCTTTTACTGTGATTTTACCAATATACTCAGCTACATGTTTATTTGCCAGCAGCATAAACTCTTCAATCAGCTGATGCGCTTCTTTGCTTTCTTTAATGGTAATGCCGATCGGTTTACGGTTTTCATCCAGCACAAAACGTACTTCCTGTGACGAGAAATTGATAGCGCCTTTTTTGAAACGGTCTTTCCGCATCTTTTGTGCAAGTGTGTTGAGCAACATAATTTCTTCACCATACAAACCTTCACCAGCAGCTTCAATAATTTCCTGCACTTCTTCGTAACTGAAACGGTGATTGGAATGGATCACTGTTCTTCCCAACCACACATCTTTAATTTCTCCTTTACCGGTTATTTTAAACACAGCAGAGAACGTGTATTTATCTTCTTTCGGACGAAGCGAACATAATTCATTTGAAATGCGTTCGGGTAACATCGGTAACACACGATCAGGAAGGTACACCGAGGTTGCTCTTGCATAGGCTTCATCATCCAATGCAGTTCCCGGTTCTACATAATGACTCACATCGGCAATGTGTACACCAATTTCATAGAAACCATTTTCCAGTTTCTGAATGGAAAGTGCATCATCAAAATCTTTTGCATCAACAGGGTCAATGGTAAATGTCAATACATCACGAAAATCCCTGCGCTTCTTTACTTCATCTGCACTAACTCCATCCGGAAAACGTTCGGCCTGTTCCAGCACTTCATCGTCAAAACTTAAATTGAAACCTGCCGACAGCAAGATCTGCTTCATAGCAATATCATTCTCTGCTTCCTGTTTCACCAGCTCCAGCACTTCACCTTCGGGTACACGTTTGGCCTTATCCCACGCCGTTAGTTTGGCTACCACTTTATCGTTATTGCCTGCACCATTCAGTTTTTCAGCAGGAATAAACAGATCGGGCATGGGCCTGTCTGTTTCAGGAATAAAAAAGCTGTAATTCTTTTGTATGCTGATGCGGCCGATAAACTGTGTTTGCTTCCGTTCAATTACACGAATGATCTCTCCTTCGGTACGGCCACCGCCTCCTGCACTTTTTGTGATCTGTACTTCCACCGTATCGCCATGCAGGGCTGTATTAAAATGTTGCGGACGCACAATTACATCACGATCCATATCGGCCACCGTTACATAACCCATACCACTGCGTGTTATATCAATTACTCCACGATGACTTGCACCCGGATGTTTGTGTTTACCCCCGGCAACTTTTGCCGGTTTATTTTTTGCAGATGAACCTTTCGATCCTTTCTGCTTTGACTCTTTGTTGATTTTCTTTTTCTTCATAGTGTTTTATTTTACCACAGAGTGTACTTAAACTTCTTCTTCGTGTCTATCGGTTTCTGTGGTTTATTGATTAATTACGGAAAACTGCTGAATAAAACCGATCACTGTTTTTTTCAACTGCTCTTCCCTGTTAAACAAGATACGATGCCGGATGGGTAAAACGAACAGAGGAAGTTCTTCCAGTTCTTCCCTGAATTTGACCAAACGCACTGCATCTTTTTCGGTGGTGATAATGATTTTTGAAGCATGGTCCATTTTGCTGAACCGTTTGCTGATATCTTTCAGATCATCAATACTGAAAATATGATGATCACTGAAGCTGATATTTTCATACGTGTAAGTATTGGCGAGTATATGTGCTTTTAATGGCTCAATATTCGCAATACCTGTTACCAGCAATACCTCCAGTTCTTTGTGTAAATGATAATCCTGCTGCGGATGAAGAATATGATAGGGCACACCATATTCAATGGCAGAAAAGAACAATTGCTGATGCGGCAATGGGTTTATCTCCTCTTCAATTTTTCTGCGCTCCTCCTCTGTTAACGAATCCGGGCACTTGGTCACCACAATTATTTCTGCACGTTTGTAACTGCGTCGCTCATCACGCAGATCACCTGTGGGCAAAAAGAAATCACGGGTAAACAAATTGCTGTAATCTGTTAACAGAATATTCAACCCGGCTTTAATGGCCCTGTGTTGAAAACCATCATCTAAAATAATAGCCTGTGTTTTTGGTTTATCGTGCAGCAGCTGTGGTATTGCTTCCAGCCGTTCTTCGCCCACTGCCACTGCCACATCGGGAAACTTTACATGAAACTGCATGGGTTCATCACCTATTTCCAATGCGGTTGTATGTTCATTTGCCAGTACATACCCTTTGGTTTTGCGTTTATAACCACGGCTGAGTGTGGCCACATTCACTTCCTCTTTCAGCAAACGCAGCAAATATTCAACCATGGGCGATTTACCCGTGCCACCCACACTTAAATTACCTACGCAGATAATGGGCATGTTTACCGATGTGGACTTCCATACATTTTTATCGTACAGCTTATTCCGCAGCCACACAACGGCCCCGTACAGCAACGCAAACGGCAACAGTAAAAAGCGAATGGATTGAAATGTGAGATCAGCCAAATTCATAAACACGCTGCGGTGTAACGCAATAGTTTAAAGGTATATCAAATTGTGCACGGTCGCTGATGCGTGGTATGGGTTCAAAATAACTTAACCCCACTTTTACTACATCGGGTCTGCACCTGGCAAGAAACTTATCGTAAAAACCTTTTCCGTAACCAACACGGTAACCGTCTTCATCAAAGGCTAATAAAGGAACAAACACAAGATCGATCAGTTGTTCATCTACCAGGCTGCCATTCACCGGCTCATGAATACCCCACTCGTTTTTCATTACATCCACCAGCTCATCATACTCAATATGCAGCAATTCATTTTTTTCATGATCCATGCGTGGTATAACGATCTTCAGCTCCGGGTTACGGAACTCAAGGTAATGCAGCAAATGATCGGTTTCTATTTCCTGCTGCTCCTTTATGGCAAGGTAAGTATGAACATAAAACAGATCGGGCAGCAGTAATTGTTGAAAGTGGATGAGAATGAGATCATCGAACCTGTTACGATCTCCTACGGTGAGGCTTAACCGCTTTTCTTTAAATAATTTCCTTGCCTCTTTTTTCGTCATTCTTCTTTTGGTTTGTTTACGAAGATAGAAAAGATGGTGGTGCCGTAGTTACGCTCTGTTCTGAAAAAAGGAAACTGTGTATAACTGTTGCGGGGAGTATGTTCCAATACAAACCAACCTCCTTCGTTCAGCAACTGTTGTTTGAAAATTTCTTTCGGCAGCTCATCAATGGTACCCAAAGCATAAGGCGGGCCTGCAAAAATGAAATCGAATTTTTCGTTACACTGTGCAATGTATTTGAACACATCCA
>NZ_CAMLGT010000052.1 GCF_946479605.1 uncultured Lacibacter sp. | reverse complement strand
GATGATTTGATGTTGGGCATAAAATCGTGCATCACCGCAATAGCACTTGCCAACGGTGCATTACCTGCACGTTCGCCCATACCGTTTACGGTCAAGTGCAAACCATGTGCACCTGCACGCAATGCTTCCATTACATTGGCTGTACCTAAATCGTAATCATTATGTCCATGAAAATCGAAATGCGTGTTGGGATAGCGTTGTACAATTTCAGAAATGAAATCGTACACTTCAGCAGGTGTTAAGATGCCCAACGTATCGGGCAACATCACACGCTTTACCGGTTGGGTTACAATAAAATCAAGGTATTGAAAAACGTACGCTTTTGAATGACGCATCCCATTGCTCCAGTCTTCGAGATAGACATTTGTTTCAATGCCTTTCTTTTTTGCCAGCTTGATCACTTCTGCAATTTCAGCAAAGTGTTGCTCCGGTTTTTTCTTGAGCTGATGTGTAAGATGATTCAACGAACCTTTGGTTAACAGGTTGGCCACTTTTGCACCGGCCTTGATCATCCAGTCAACCGACACATCTCCATCTACAAACGTGAGCACTTCTACCCTGTTGAGCAATCCGTTTGCTTTTGCCCATTTGGTAATTTTCTTCACTGCATCAAATTCTCCCTCCGATACACGGGCCGAAGCAATTTCAATACGATCAACTTTCACTTCAGTTAAGAGCGATTGTGCGATCGTTAATTTTTCCGATGCAGAAAAAGACACCCCGCTGGTTTGTTCACCATCACGGAGTGTTGTATCCATTATTTCAATGTAACGTTGGTTGTTGGGCATGGTTGCTTAAGGGATCAGAACTTAGTATAAACTTTTTTCTGCGAATGTCTGGATATCACTTTTCATTGACTGCAGGTAATCGATATCATCGAAACCATTCATCATGTTATGTTTTTTATATCCGTTGATGTCGAACGATTCTTTTTCACCTGTTGCAACAATGCTGATCGTTTGCTCCGGAAGATTTACTTCCAGTTCTGCTTTTGGATCGGCTTCAATTGCTTTGAAGATTTTATCTAAAAACTCCGGACTAACGGTTACCGGCAAAATACCAATGTTAAGTGCATTGCCTTTAAAGATATCGGCAAAGAAGCTGGATACCACGCAACGGAAACCGTAATCGTAAATAGCCCAGGCAGCATGTTCACGACTACTTCCGCTGCCGAAGTTTTTACCGCCGACTAAAATTTTACCGGAGTAAATCGGATTGTTCAAGACGAAATCCTGTTTCGGTGTACCGTCACCGTTATAACGCCAGTCACGGAAAAGATTATCGCCAAAACCTTCACGCTTGGTTGCTTTTAAGAAACGTGCAGGTATAATTTGATCGGTGTCCACATTCTCAATCGGCATGGGAACCGCTGTGCTGGTGAGGACTGTAAATTTATCGTAAGCCATTTTAAATTTCAGATTTTAGATTTTTGATTTCGGATTTACTCATCACTGATCATTCATTACTCATTATGCAATGAGTTCTCTCGGATCAGTTACTACGCCTGTAACAGCAGCAGCAGCAGCCACCAACGGACTTGCGAGCAATGTTCTTGCACCGGGGCCCTGACGACCTTCGAAGTTTCTGTTACTTGTACTTACGGCGTATTTACCGGCAGGAATTTTATCATCATTCATAGCTAAACATGCCGAACAACCGGGCTGACGAAGTTGAAAACCGGCTTCTGTTAAAATATCAAGTATACCTTCTTCTTTAATTTGTTGTTCTACGATGTGAGAGCCGGGAACCAACCATGCAGTGATGTTATCCGCTTTCTTTCTGCCTTTTACAATGCTTGCAAACGCTCTGAAATCTTCAATACGTCCGTTGGTACAGCTACCTAAGAACACATAATCAACCTGCTTTCCAATGATCTTTTCATTTTCTGCAAAGCCCATGTAAGCGAGTGATTTTTTATACGAAGCTTCACCATCTTTTACTTCAGCAGCTGTAGGAATCGTGTGTGTAATACCTGTACCTAAGCCGGGGTTTGTACCATATGTAATTTGTGGTTCGATCTGATCTGCAGAAAAACTCAACTCCAGATCAAACTTCGAATCAGCATCTGTCTTTAATGTCTTCCAGTAAGCTAATGCTTTATCCCAAGCCTCGCCTTTTGGTGCAAGGTCTCTTCCTTTTAAATAGTTGAAAGTTGTTTCATCGGGCGCAACCATACCACCACGTGCACCCATTTCAATCGAAAGGTTACAAACCGTCATACGACCTTCCATGCTCATGTTCTCAAACACTTCACCCGCAAACTCAATAAAGTAACCGGTTGCACCACTTGCAGAAATTTGCGAAAGAATAAACAACGGCACATCTTTCGGCACAACGCCTTTACCTAATTTACCATTGATGGTGATGCGCATTTTCTTTGGCTTCGGCTGCATGATACATTGCGAAGACAGAACCATTTCCACTTCACTTGTACCAATACCAAATGCAATGGCGCCAAATGCACCGTGTGTTGATGTATGTGAATCACCACACACAATCGTCATGCCCGGAAGTGTGATTCCATTTTCCGGACCAACCACGTGTACAATACCATTCTTTGGATTTCCCAAACCCCAATGCGAAATACCATACTTCGCAGCATTTGTTTCCAATGCTTTCAATTGATTAGCCGAAAGCGGATCCTGCACCGGTAAATGCTGATTGATGGTTGGTGTGTTATGATCGGCAGTTGCAAAGGTGCGTTGCGGATACATCACTTTTAAACCACGGCTTTCCAAACCTAAAAAGGCAACAGGACTTGTTACTTCATGAATGAAATGACGGTCGATGAAAAACACATCCGGACCATCTTCAATCTTGCGGACCACGTGTGCATCCCAAACCTTGTCGAATAATGTTGTTGGCGTATGACTCATATTCTTTCTATTTGAATAGTTGATAAATTCCGGCGGGTAGAGCAGCAATTACTGCTTGTATTCGCTGCCGGGGCTCAAATTTAACCCGATTCCCTAAATTTGTATAACCTTATTTTTCTATTACATCCATTGATAAAACCGATTTAGAAATATGGAACTCCGCCAACTGCGCTACTTTATCAAATCTGCCGAGTTGCTCAATTTTACCGAAGCAGCTCACAGCCTGTACATCAGCCAGAGTACGCTTAGTCAGCAGATCAAGCAACTGGAAGATGAACTGGGTATGCCGCTGTTCGACCGCATCGGTAAACGGGTACGTTTGACTGAAGCAGGCAGCCAGTTTCTGCCCTTTGCCCGGTTAACCGTTTCGGATGCTGAGGGTGGTCGTGCTGTGATTGATGACTTAAAAGGATTAAAAACAGGTGAATTGCGGATTGGTGTTACTTATGGTTTATCTACATTGCTTACACCGGTGCTGGTGCAGTTTTCGGCACAATACCCCGAAGTGAAAATTATTGTGGAGTTTGGTACATCGGAAGATCTGCTGGATAAACTCAAATCAACCCGTGTTGATTTTCTACTATCGTTTTTGGAGTTGCAGGACAACGATATGTTTATCTCACAACGATTGTATGAATCGCCGTTAACACTGGTGGTGCATCCATCGAATCCTGTGGCTGATAAAAAATCAATCACCATTAAAGACTTAAAAGATATACCGCTGGTGTTACCTGCAAAAGGATTTCATACAAGGCATTTTTTGAATGAAGCATTGGCGCAAAACAATGTGCAGCCGAATATTAAAATGGAGTTGAATGATATTAATACACTCCTGCAATTGGTTGAAACAGGGAACTGGTGTACCATTATGACGGTGGCTGCTGCCAAAGGCCGGCAAACACTGAAAACCATCCCCATCAAAGGACTCAACATCATCAGCCAGGCCTCGATTACCTGGCCGAAAGAAAGTTACCGTAAGAAAGCAGCGATTGTTTTTACAGAGATGATTAAGAAACAGATGAAGTAAAATGCATTAATCCGTCTACTTTTATGTTTAGATTTTATTTTCCAGCTTTTTTGCAAAAACTATCTTTATCCTCATTTTAATCTACTATATAAAATGAAAACAAGTATTTTCTTTTCTATTATTTTCTTCTTTTGTTTAACATTTACCAACGCACAGGAAATTACAAGCTGGCACAGTGAAAAACTACAGGGAAAAGTGAAGCGCCTAAAAACAAGCAGTTATAAAACTGCAGAGAAATTCGGCGAGATCGAAAAAACGACTAATCTCTACACCACTGAAGCGATATTCAATTCCAACGGCTACTTAACAACTTATTTATTTGATAATGGAAAAACATCAGAAACAACGGAGTACAAATACAACAAGAACAATCTTCTTACTGAATACAGAACCAGGGAGTATGGCCGACCGGTAATATTTAAATTCCTGTATAACAATTATGGTAAAGCTTCTGAAGTGAATAAGTACGATAAAAAATCGGGAGACCTCATTGAAAAACAAAAGAACAAATACGCCGATGACAGTTCGCTTACCCGGTCAGACTTTTACAATGCAGATGGCTCTCTTTATCAAACCGAAGAATTTGAGTATATGGTTACATTTCGTAAGCCGCTCTTGAAAAAACAAGTGAACAAACCAGCCAGAACTGAAAAGAACTGGGCTCTTCATAAATCATCAAATGAAGAAGAGGTTGAATGGTATTTCGAAGGCAAGAATACTCTGGAACATCCCAAATATCTGGAACAGAAAGAAGAGTATGCACGTCTTCTAAATGATACAACACAAAACTCCATTGGATTATTCGTACTTCTATTAGACCAGCAGTTACATATCGGCCCGCTTACACCTGAAAAAAATGCTGTTACAGAAACAATTTCCATATTTAACAAAAAAAATCAACTTATTAAAAAGACAGAGCGGGAACGAAAAAAAGGAGCTGCAGACTTTCAATTAAAATCTGAAACAATCTATGAGTATGATCAATACGGGAACATAACACTTGAGAAAAAATCAAGGCTTCTTTACACAACTTACAAGTACACTTACGACAAATACGGAAATTGGCTTACTCAGCTTGAAACGCACAAAGCAGGCGACAACAGCTTTTCTTTTTATACTGAAAGGAGCATTACTTATTATTGAGTTATGATTAGCAAACCAAGATTATAAAACACAGATCACACCGGCACAATCGTCTGTGCTTTTTTCCTTTTCAGCTTTTCCGGTACAGCTGCAATAATTTCTTCTTTCAGTGCCTGCTTTAAACGCTTCTTCATAAAATCCCGATGCACCACCATGCTTACTTCACGTGCAGGTGCAGGGCTTTGAAAACGACGTAGCAGTTTTTGTTGATCGGCCGTCATTTCCAAGGTAGAAAGTTCGGGCATAATGGTAATACCATCATTCATTTCCACCATGCGGCGCAGCGTTTCAATGCTGCCTGCTTCGTACTCAAACTGGGTGCTTAACTCACTGGCTTTTTTCAATTCGCATAAATTAACGATCTGCGAACGGAAACAATGTCCTTCTTCCAGCAACCACAATTTCTGTGGATCAATATCTTTCGCCAGTACATATTTCTTTTTGTACGCTTCATTCTTTGGTGAAACATACACAAGGAGTTCTTCATAAAACAGCACCTCTTCTCTAATACCGTTTTCCTGCAAAGGCGTTACCAGCAAACCGGCATCAATACGTCCTTCACGCAGGCGGCGAATAATATATTCCGTCATCATTTCATGCACAATCAATTTAACCGACGGATATTTTTCATTAAAGCTTTTGGCAAACAGCGGCAACAAATAAGGAGCAAGTGTTGGAATAATACCAATCCGCAGTTCTCCCGTCAGCACTCCTTTTTTGTTTTGTGCAATTTCAGAGATGAGGTTACGCTCCTGCAAGATCTTTCTCGCCTGCTCAATTATTTCCACACCCGCTTCGGTAGGTATAACCGGCTGTTTGCTTCGGTCGAACAGTTTTATGCCCAGCTCTTCTTCCAGCTTCTGTATCTGCATGCTCAGCGTGGGCTGGGTAACAAAACAATGTGAGGCAGCAGTGGCAAAATGCCGATATGTATCAATGGCAACAAGATATTCAAGCTGGGTTAATGTCATAGTCAAAATCTATAAGGTCATAAAATTAATTGATTTGCATTATTAATAAGCATGCCCAATATTTGTTGCCTTAAAGAATAACAAAGACATCAATCCATTACGGACGATAACTTATCATGCAGCCCGGAATCAGTTCAAGCCGCATGGATTTTTGAGAACAAAGCACAAGCGCTTCCTTCCGGAAGCGCTTACTGTTTTTTTAGAAGTAGATGTATTTATTTTTTTCTGAGCTCAAGTGTTACCAGCTTTCCATTAATGGTTTGCTGTGCTTTTACCCATGTCCAGTTACTGTCTTTTAATTTCCAGTTACCGTCAAGGCGTTGCAATGTTACTGTAGCAGAGGCAGGATAATCAGCAATAATGGCAATATTCACTTTGTCTTCGTTCCAGGTGCCGGTTGATTCTGTAGTTGAATTTTTAATAGCATCAACAGTGCGGTTTGTTTTAAACTGAAACTCGTAACCGCTGAATTCAGACAGGTAATCGTTCGTATCATCTTTATATACACTCACCGTCCAACGGCCATCAGTAATTGCTTTTACGATCAGCGTTTCAGCAATTTCTTCCTGCGTTCGCTTTACAATTTTTTTACAGCTTGCAAACAACAACAGGCTAAAAGAAAGAATCAGGAAATGCCTCATAGATTTCGAATTTCAAAGATGAAAATACAATTTGTTTTTGGCATGCGCCACAGTAGAAATACGCAAATGGCAACCGGCAGGTTTTCAGCTATTTAGCTTTTACATCATTTTCCTGCTGTTGAATTGCCTTATTTTTATGCTATGCAAATTGGAGATATTATACGTTTTCTTGAAACACTGGCACCTCCGTCTTTACAGGAAGGTTATGATAATTCAGGCTTGCTTACCGGTTCAGCTGCATGGGAATGCACAGGTATTGTGGTTAGCCTTGATGCTACAGAAGAAGTGATCCTTGAAGCCAAACAAAAAGGATGCAACCTGGTTGTTGCTCATCACCCCATTGTCTTCAGCGGACTAAAAAAGATCAACGGGAAAAACTATGTAGAACGAGCCATCATCGCTTCCATTAAATACGATATTGCTGTTTTTGCCATCCATACCAACCTGGATAATATTATTACAGGGGTAAATGCAAAAATGGCCGAAAAGCTGGGTTTGAAAAACTGCCGCATCCTGCAACCAAAAACCGGTCTGCTCAAAAAATTGTTTTGTTTTGTGCCGGTTACCCATGCGGAGTTTGTTAGGGCTGCAGTTTTTGAAGCAGGAGCCGGTCATATTGGCAACTACAGCGAATGCAGTTTCAATGGCCCCGGAAAAGGAACCTTTAAAGCAGCCGACGGAAGCAATCCGTTTGTTGGGGAGATCGGTCGCCGCCACGAAGAAGACGAGTTGAAAATAGAAGTGATCTTTCCCGGCTGGCTGGAAACACCCATCCTTGCTGCCATGACCAAAGCCCATCCGTACGAGGAAGTGGCTTATGATGTGGTGACACTTGACAATCCTTTACAAACAACCGGATCAGGGCTAATTGGTGAACTGCCCAAACAAGTGACCCCTTCCGAGTTTCTACAACTCCTTAAAGATCAATTTGGATTGAGCGTAATTCGCCACACCGCCCCGCCCGCTCATGCCATTCATAAAGTGGCAGTTTGTGGTGGAGCCGGCAGCTTTCTTACCAAAACTGCCCTTGCCGCCGGAGCCCACGCCTTTGTTACCGGCGATATTAAATACCACGAGTTTTTTGATGCCGAAAGTCGACTGCTTCTGGCCGATATTGGCCACTGGGAAAGTGAGCAGTTTACCATAGATTTACTGACCGATCATTTGCAGCAGAAATTCCCTACCTTTGCCGTCCTCAAAACTGCGGTGAAAACGAACCCTGTCGAGTATTTCAGATGATCAGAAATACAATCGTACAAGTGAGTGACACAACAAGTGATGAGCAAGGCCCTGCCGCCGGTACAAAAACAAAAAACTTCAAACAACAATATGGCTACTACAAAAGAGTATTCTGTAGAAGAAAAGCTGAAGGCACTTATTCGTGTACAGAAAATTGAAAGCAAACTGGATGAGATCCAGATCCTGAAAGGTGAATTACCAATGGAAGTAAAAGACCTGGAAGATGAAATTGAAGGTTTGAATGCACGCAAGAACCGCATTGAAGAAGAGATCAACGGTATTCAGGATTTCATTCAAAGCAAAAAAGATGCGATCCTTGAATCGCAGGCATTGCTGAAGAAATACGAAAAGCAAAGTGAGAACGTAAAGAATAACCGTGAGTTTGAAGCCATCAACAAAGAACTTGAAATGCAGGGACTGGAGATCAAACTTTCTGAAAAGCATATTAAAGATGCAAATGAAGAGTTGATCGATAAAAGCGAAGTACTGGAAAAAGCGAAAAAAGCAATTGCGGCTAAAGAAAAAAACCTGGAGCATAAGAAAGGCGAACTGGACAAGATCATTGCTGATACTGAAAAAGAAGAAACACAATTGCGTTCGTTGGTAAATGGTGCAAGAGAAGCAGTGGAAGACCGTTTATTGGCCAGCTTCGACCGTATCCGTAAAAGTTACCGCAATGGATTATCTGTAGTGCCCATTGAGCGTGAAAGCTGTGGCGGTTGTTTCAACACCATTCCACCTCAACGCCAGAGTGAAATTAAACAGCACAAAAAAATCATTGTGTGCGAAAACTGCGGTCGTATCCTTGTTGATGCCGACCTGAATGATTCAGTTGAACCATAATTGACTTTTTCTATACATGTAAAGGGCGCTTTATGCGCCCTTTTTCTTTTTTATTTATACAGGCAACTTTTCTATATCGTGTTTTGAATTAGTTTTGAAATGCTTTATGCTGCAACAACTATCCATACAGAACTTTGCTATTATTGATGAACTCCACGTGAGTTTTCAAACCGGACTGAATATTATTACGGGCGAAACAGGTGCAGGTAAATCTATTTTACTTGGCGCATTAGGCCTGGTACTGGGTAACCGTGCTGATGTATCAGCCCTTCGCACACCCGACAAAAAATGTGTAGTGGAAGCTGTATTCAGCAATACAAAAACCAAACTGCAGGATTGGCTTAAGGCAAATGAAATTGATATAGATGAAGAATTGATCCTGCGCAGAGAAATTGCAGCAACAGGAAAATCACGTGCTTTTGTTAATGACACACTGGTAACACTCAATCAACTGAAAGAGCTAACGGCCTTACTGGTTGATCTGCATCAGCAGTTTGATACGCTTGAATTAGGCGAAGAGAATTTTCAGCGTGAAGTACTGGATGCTTTAGCCGATTGTACAGAACTTACAGAAAATTATCACCAGCAATACATCTCCTACGCCAAACTGCGTAAAGAACTGGAACAGCTGAAACAACAGCAGCTTCAGCAACAGAAGGAACAGGATTACAAACAGTTTTTGCTGGATGAACTGGAGCAGGCATCATTCAAAGAACATGAACTGGAAGAAACCGAACAGGAATTAAAGTTGCTCAACAATGCGGGTAACATTGCAACTGTACTTACCGATGCTGTTCAGTTTTTAAAAGAAGGCGATGCCCCGGTGGTACAGCAACTGAAAACCTTGCTGCAACGTTTACAACAGTATAAAGACATGCATGCCGATCTTGCTTCTATTACTGAACGCCTGCAATCTGCACAAATTGAACTGAACGATATTGCATCGGAACTTGATCACCTGCAAAGCAGCATGAGTATTGATGAAGCACGCATGCAACAGTTGAACGACCGTTTAGAACTTGGTTATAAACTACAGAAGAAGCACGGTCTTCATTCCACAGCTGAACTGCTTCAGCTATACAGCCAGTTGCAGGAAGAGTTGCTGGTAGTAGCAAATCTTGAAACAAGTATTACAGCAAAAGAAAAAGAAGCTGAGCAGCTAAAAGCCACACTTGAAAAAGAAGCAGCAGCTATTCAGCAGTTACGCACGAAACAGGTTGAACCGTTTACAAAACAAGTGAATCAATTACTGAGCCGTGTGGGAATGCCCAACGCCCGCTTAAAAATTGAAACAGCAACTGTTCCGCTTTCTGCTTTTGGTATTGATAAAATAAACTTTCTCTTTGATGCCAATAAAAGCAACCGCTTTGAACCCATCAGCAAAGTTGCAAGTGGTGGTGAATTAAGCCGTTTAATGTTATGTATTAAATCACTTGTTGCAGAAAAAATTTCATTATCAACCATGTTGTTTGATGAGATTGACACCGGCATCAGTGGCGAAGCTGCAAAACAAGTAGGCATCCTGTTGAAAGAGCTGGCCAGCCGTCAACAGGTGATTACCATTACACATCTCCCTCAGATAGCAGCGAAAGCAAGTGCTCACTATTTCGTTTACAAGCAGGAAGATAAATCAAGCATCAAAACAAATATCCGCCTGCTAAATAAAGAGGAGCAGATTGAAGCTGTTGCAAAAATGCTGAGTGGCGAAAAACCAACTGACTCATCATTGGTTACTGCAAAGGAAATGGTGATGGGATAACTGTTATCCTATTGCATATTTGCTTTGGCCTCATCAATCCTTCTTGTACGATATTTCTTAGGCGACATACCAATAATAGTGCGGAAGCGCTTGGAGAAATAATACGGATCATCAAACCCCATACTGAAGGCAATGTCTTTAATGGAACGATCAGTAAAATCTAATTGCTGACAGGCTTTCTGCATTTTCAACTGCAAAAAATAATCGATTGGCGCATAGCCTGTTTTTTGTTTGAAGAGGTTGGAGAAGCGTGACACCGAATAATTGTACTGTTTACTGAGGTCATTCAACGAAATATTATCATTGATGTGTTCCTGCATAAAGAGGATGGCACTGTCTACACAATCGGCCTTATCAGGTGTGGCAGTTGTTGAGTAGTGTCTTGTATTGTAAATGAACAGGGCAAGAAAATGCGAAAGACACATGTTTGCAAACAAGAGGTTATCGATACTATAACCCAGCTCCAGTGTTTTATATATTTTGGTGAAGATGGGAAGAATGTCGCCATCGTTCTTTACATGCAACGGTTTAAAGTGTTGCTGTACGGCATGTACTTCATTAAACTGTGGCAATGAATCGCCACCAAAATGGATCCAGTAGATGGTCCAGGGATGCTCGGTACTGCTGCCGTAAGAATGCTCCTGGTTTTGCGGCAGAATAAAAAACTCATTCGGCCCCACATCATAACGCTGCTTTCCGATCTGGAAAAAACCATGACCGTCCACGCAATAGAACAAAAAGTTTTCCGGTAATCCTTTCTTACGATACGTGTAATGATCTTTCGCTTTGGGGTAATAACCAATGGAACAAACATGCAGATGTTTAAGCAGAGAATTGCCCAACACCCTCGTTTTTAAAATGGTCTTGGGTATTTCAATACGCTGTCGGCCGAGGCCGTACCAGATATTCTTATGAGATCCTTCTTTGTTTTCCTTCATGTGCAAGCGTATATCTGAGGCGGAAATTACAAAAAAGATAGTTCCCGCAACAACCGCTTATAAAGCTAACAACCTTCATGAAAGTGCATGATGGGCAAAAACGCTAAAACAGTATATTCGTTTTTCTTAATCTTCTATTTGCCATGATAAAAAATACGTTTCGTATTGTACTTGTTTTAGCAACATTATTTCTGCTGCAGTTAACCGTTAATGCTGCAATTAAACTCCCCTATTTCTTTAGTGATAATATGGTGCTTCAACAGCAAACCGATGCAGCTATCTGGGGATGGACAAAAGCTGGAAGCACAGTTAAAGTGAATACTTCGTGGAATAAAGTCAGCTACAGCACAAAAGCAGATGCAAATGGTAAGTGGAAACTCAAAGTAAAAACTTCTGCTGCAGGTGGTCCATATTCAATCACCATCAGCGATGGCACTCCTGTCATCCTTAAAAATGTATTGATTGGTGAAGTGTGGCTGTGCAGTGGCCAAAGCAATATGGAAATGCCGATGAAAGGTTACAGAGATCAACCGATACTTGGCGGCAACGATGCGATCTTTAATTCAACAAACGATCAGATACGTTTATATACCGTACCCCGTTCGGTACAACGGACTGCACAGGATACAACAAAAGCTTCTGCATGGAAAGCAGCAGAACCGGAAACAGTGAGCAACTTCAGTGCAACAGCTTATTACTTTGCAAAAATTTTGCAGAAACGCTTGAATATACCGATTGGTATTGTTAACATCAGTTATGGCGGCTCCCCTGTTGAAGCATTTATGGATGCGGAAACATTAAAAGCATTTCCTGAGATCAAAGTACCATCTCCAACCGATACAACAAAGCTTAGCAATAAAGATGCAACTGTTTTATACAATGGTATGCTTGGCGCTTTTCTTGGGTACACCATTAAAGGTTGTTTGTGGTACCAGGGCGAAAGCAATAACGATCGTCCGAAGCAATATGAGACATTGTTTCCTGCCTTTGTAAAACAGATTCGTGAACAAAGCGGACAAGGTGATTTTCCTTTTTACTATTGCCAGATAGCACCGTATAATTATAACAACTACGCAGCAGTAAACATCAACAATAACAACTCTGCTTATTTGCGTGATGCACAACGCAAGGCATTGGCTAAAATTCCTAATAGCGGCATGGCTGTATTAATGGATATTGCTGAAGAATTTAATATTCACCCTGCTGATAAAGCAACTGGCAGCAAACGTTTGGCATACATGGCCTTGGCAAAAACCTACGGACTGAAAGGTTTTGGTTCTGAAAGCCCGGCGTTTGAATCAATGACAGTAAGCGGCAATACGATCACCATTAAATTCAGTGGTGCACCCAATGGTTTAACCAGTTATGGCAAAGCCTTACAATATTTTGAAGTAGCCGGTGCCAATAAAATTTTCCGTCCCGCAAAAGCATTGATCAGCGGAGGAACGATTGTTGTTTCTACACCCGATGTAAAAGATCCGGTTGCGGTGCGTTATGCATTTAAAGATTTTGTGGTGGGTGATTTGTTTAGTACAGAAGGTTTTCCGGTGAGTAGTTTCAGAAGTGATGATTGGTGAGATTCAACACAGAGATTGAGAGATGAAGAGAACACGGCGAAACAACTCGTCTGACGAATAACATAAAACGCCGACGGCTTACTAAAACTGTCAGCGTTTTTTATTTGCATGAACGCATCAGACGAGGACGTCAGATGCAGCGTCTATTTCAACATCAACTCCACATCCTTCTTCCTTTCTTCAGGCAACACAATCAACTTTACAAGTCTTCCATCTTTCAGCTCCGCTTCAACAGTTGTATTTAATGGTGCATGTAACTTAAAGTGTACATCTTTTTCTTTGTGCCATGCAGGGAACAACAGAATACGCTGCCCATCGGTCTGCAATAACATTTCCTGCAGACCGATCATACCACTTCCTCCCCAGTTATGATCGGGCACCCAATCGAAACCCGGTCCCCAGAACGCAGGAAAACGACGTTCGCTGTTTTGTAATTTGAGGGAAGTCAAGCGCCATGCTTCTTCGGTTAGGCCTAACCGTGCAGCCCAGATATTATCCTGCTTCCAACCAATGTGGCTTCTGAATTTAATCACCGATGTATCGTAGTGCCATGTATTTAATGCAGTGTCTAATCCCGGTTTACCCACACCAAAAATTCCCCAGGGAAATACAGGATATAACTGTGGTGATTCAACATTGTTGATACGCTCCCATGTTTTTGCAGGAGCAATGGTTGTGTGGCCATTGAATTGCTGGTAACTCAATGGCGGAATTTCTTTCAACAATGCTTCGCAATATTGCCTTTGAAATGTGGTAAGTTTTATACTTTTTATTGAAAGCAATAGTTGAGTAATCGTCTGTAATGCAGCAATAGTTGTTGCAGAGTTATTCGCCATTTTGAATGTTTCGGCTGCACTACCCGGGAATAATATCAGTAGACCGTTCCCATCCAACGCTTTGGCTCCCCTGTGTTTGGCGAGCCATTTATAATGCACTTCGAAGAACTCGAGACAACTTATAATGAATGGAATTCTGCTGCTGATATCCTTTCCTGTATATTCAGCTTCCTGTATCATCATCAAACAAAATTCAAATACAGTGTCCCATTCGTACTCCAGCCATGCGTTGTATTCAACACCTTTGTCAAAATATTCGGGACGCTTGGTACCGTACTCTGCGTAATTCGGCAGACCAAAATTTTCCATCTGCTCAGTAAAACAAGCACCAATATGATCCCAATAGACCATGCTTCTCAGAACTGCATTCCGTCGTAAACGCAAATAAAAATTGAGTTGCGGTTGCAACAGATCCCAATCACCGCTCTTGATCATGGGGAAATAAACCAATCGTTGGTTTTGTGCGGTGTGCAAACCGCCGCCCCAATTGCGGTAATCAGGTGTAAGACCGTTGTTGATTGTATCTGTATAAATCGGATCAACAGTTAACAATCCACCGTTGAACTTTGTCGGCCACTCACCTCTTGCATTACAGGCGAGCATGTAACGGAAGAGTTGATAATTACGACCAACTTCCCATGAACGCAAGTCTTTTTTGTTAGGGTCAACAACAATAAAACTTCTGCTCCAGAATTGTTTCCACCATTGCTGTGTTTGTTGAAAAGCTGTTTTATCTGCTTTTACTTTTTGCTGCAAGGAATCAAGCGATTGTTTCCATACTGCAATATCATCCAACTGTGCGTTATGCAAGGTTAATTGCAATGCGTGTTGCTTTGCTGCTGTTTTGCTTTTCAGCTTCCATGCTTTGAAATCAGTTTGAGCATACCTGCCCGTATCTGTTCCGGCTGCAATAAAATTCTTTCCGCTGAATAAACCACCGAATGCCAATTGTTTAAGTGGATTATAGAGTTGTTCCTTCACCGATTCCATACCCTGCTGCTTTACCACTGCATCAAAAATAGTTTCAGGGCTGTTCTGGTGGTAAAACAATACTTCATTGTTGCTGAAGTCAATCACATCTTTCTTGTACACGTTATTTTTTGGCGCTCCCCATTTCCAGGAGTTGCCCCAGTTTTCTCTTGTTGTGATAATACGATCACGGTAGCGCCAGCTTTCATAAGCTGCTTCAACATTTATTCTTTTCTTGCTGTTGATCTCAATATGTGCCACAGGACGAAATACATCAGCCCATATTTTTATCGTTGCTTTTGCGCCGTTGTGTTCGCCTTGTACTGTTACATAACCTTGTTGCAAATGCAATTGTTGTTTAAAGCTTGTCCCTGCAAATGGATTGGGGAGTAGTTTCACCCTTAATCTTCCTGTCTTCATCAAAGCATTGTTCTCATCAAAATTGCCACTGCGTGCAACATAGATAAACAGTTCTCCTTTTTCCACCCAAACATTCATACCAATATCTCCAGCACCGCAGGGCATGGATTCGGATGCGTTCTTGCTTTGCGAAGTCCATAAAACATCGTAGTTCTGTTGTGCTGAAACAGAAAAAGCGATTACAATAAAGAAGAAAAGAAAGAAATACTTCATTTAAATCTGTTTAGCTACCCCTTCAAGAATAGAATGATTTAATAACGTAACCGAACTGTTCCAACAATTCCTGCTGGCAATAAAGGCTTTCCCCCTAGTCTGAACGGCGCAGTTGTCCATATGAATCTCTTTTCGTTTGGCAACAACTCATCCCCTATTAATCGGTTGTGCCATGTATTAGTCACTTCTATTTCAAGAGTATTTGCGCCCTTTCTCAGCGCATTTCCAGGTATGAGAACTGAATATGGATACGTCCAGATTGTTCCGCAATCAATGCCATTTACTTTTACAGTTGTTATATTGAATAATGAATCAATTTCCAAAGTTGCGTAGCTGCCTGCCGTATCCTGATTCCACTGAAAAGTATTAGAGTAAACAGCAGTTCCGGAGTAATACTTGATTGCAGGATCTGAAAACATAGTCCAGCTTTTTAATGAATCTGTTTTTATTTTTTCTTCAGGACCTCCATAATTTTTATCAAATTGAATTTGCCATCCTGTTTTTAATGTATCCTCTTGATAAACTCCGAAGCATGGGATCGTGTTGTCAAGAAGTACTCTCTTGTTGGTTTTATAGAAGACAACAAATGTTGAGCCATTTGAAGGAAGAAGTACTAACAAATGAGTCCGCCCGTTTTTTATTTCACCATAATATGCCTTTCGATTGGTTCCGTATTGAGGATTAAAAAGATGAGGTTGCAGGTTGCTATGATTAAAGGCAACTTCGATTTGGACTTCCTTTTCTTTTTGATTCGATATGAAATAAATATCAGCATCAGCAGTTTTCCGATGCGTCCATGCAATTGTATGCGCATCATTACGGATCTCCACATCT
>NZ_CAMLGT010000051.1 GCF_946479605.1 uncultured Lacibacter sp. | reverse complement strand
GCCAATGGCGGCAACAGGATTGCCAGTATCACCAAGAGAATCGTACGGTCATCAGCATCCATTCCTTTTTTCTTCAGTGCTTTAAAATGGTTGATCTCTTTCTTTACTTCTTTCAACCGTTGTTTCTTTTCTGCTTTTGAAAGCTGGTTAAACTCGTTAACAGCTGCAGCTGTTTTTTCAAGAGGTACACCTGTATTATTTACAGGCACCACTGCGAATGTTGATGTAACAGAGAAGAAAGCGAAAAGAAAGAAAGCGGAGAGTAAATATATTTTTTTCATAAACAGTTTTTGATGAGTAATCTAAAACAAAATTCAGGCCAAGAGGCCTGAATTTTATCAATGAATAACAACTTTATTAATAATGCCAGCGTACAAACGCTTCCATGGCTGCATACTGCGTTAAGCCAAGCTTACCATACAGGTCTGCAGTGGCAGCGTTGCGTTCTTCTGCACGTTGCCAAAACTCACGACTATCGCTCCCCTGGAACGGCACCATGTCTTTCTGCGACTGGTGAATAAAAATGCCAAAGCGTTTCTTCATCACCTGTTCAGGACTCATGGGTATGGCCATTTCAATTTCTTCAATGTTCCACTCCTGCCATGCGCCTTTGTACAACCACAACCAGCAATCGTTGATCCACTCATCACCTGCTTCTTTAATGCGTCGTAATGATTCCAGCACTACATTGAAACATACAAGATGCGTCCCGTGCGGATCAGCAAAGTCGCCGGCACAATACACCTGCTGTGGTTTTATTTTGCGCAGCAGTTCCATTGTTATCACAATATCTTCTTCACCCATTGGGTTTTTCTCAATGGTGCCTGTTTCGTAAAACGGAAGATTCTGGAAATGCCACTGTCCTTCTTTCAATCCCACATAACGACAGGTTGCTGCCGCTTCACATCGCCTGATCAATCCTTTTATTTCACGGATGGACTGTGTATCAATCTCGTTCGATTTCTTTGTTTCAAGATAACCTCTTGCTTCATTCAATATCGTTTTCGATTTTTCTGCATCAATACCAAACATCTCTTCAAACCCAACAGCAAAATCAAGGAAACGTGTAACAAACTCATCAGTTACTGCAATGTTACCGCTTGTTTGATAAGCCACATGCACTTCATGCCCCTGGTCATGTAAACGCTGAAATGTTCCACCCATTGAAATAATATCATCATCAGGGTGTGGTGAAAAAAGAATTACTTTTTTAGGATAAGGATTGCTGCGTTCAGGATGGTTAGGTATTACTGCGTTGGGTTTACCACCTGGCCAGCCAGTAATACTATCACGCAACATATAATATACCTGCAGGTTTATTTCATACGCATCACCTTTCTCCACCAGCAGATCACTTAAACCAAACTCATTGTAATCGGTATTGGTTAAACTCAATACAGGTTTACCCAATTTCAACGCCATATTTACAACAGCACGTTTGATCATGGTGTTTGTCCACACACACTCACCGGTAAGCCATGGACTTTTATAACGGGTAAGCTCAGCCGCAGCCATTTCATCAATCACAAATGTTACATCATCATGGTTTTGCAGTAACGATGCAGGTACATGTTCTGTATCATCACCTTCAACCGATTGCTGAATAACAGGTGCTTTGGACGGGCCCCATGCCATTAGGATCACCTTCTTCGCTTTCAGAATAGTACCAATACCCATTGTAATGGCAAGGCGTGGCACCTGGCTGATGTTTGCAAACTCATAACTGTTGGCCAAACGTGTTGAGTTGGTCAATGTAATAAGTCTTGTTTTTGTATATACGCTGGAACCCGGTTCGTTAAAACCAATATGACCGTTTACACCAATCCCCAATATCTGCAGATCAACACCACCCGCTTCAGCAATTTTTTGCTCATATGCTGCACAATGCTGTTTGATATTTTCTTTGGGAGTTGTACCATCGGGGATATGGCAATTAGCCTGGTCAATATCCACTTTATCAAACAACTGCTGCTTCATAAAACGGTGATAGCTCTGGATAGCATCTCGTTCAATGGGGTAATATTCATCGAGGTTAAAAGCAATGACATTCTTAAAACTTAACCCTTCTTCCTTATGCATACGAACCAACTCCGCATACAATGATTTAGGTGTGGAACCGGTGGCAAGACCAAGCACACATTTTTCATTAGCGGCTTGCTTTTCACGAATAAGTGCAGCAATCTGTTCAGCTACAAAGGCCGAACCTTGTTTTGCACCAGCAAAGATCTTTGTTGGAATTTTTTCAAAGCTATCGATCAGATCCATGGAAGCAGTCTTACGGGCCATACTTTCTAAATTTTTTAATTAAGAGCTCAAATATATTCAATCCCTGCGTAAAAGGGTTGAGAAAACGATTGCATAATTTCTCCTTAAAGCTAAAAAACTCAGCCTGTACTTGTTTAATTAAAATAAAAAAGCAGCCATAAGCTGCTTATTAACAAATTGTAACCGGTGAAACAACACTTACTTTCCGCTGTAATGAACAGTTGATAGTTGCTGCAATGTTGCTGCGGCTGATTCGGCTGTAATATCACGCTGTGGATTTGCCAGCATCTCATACCCCACCATAAATTTCTTTACGGTTGCACTGCGTAACAATGGCGGATAAAAATGCATGTGCCAATGCCAGGCTGTATGATCTTGCCCGTCATTAACAGGCGCCTGGTGCATACCGGCACTGTAAGGAAATGAACTATTAAATAAGTTATCGTACTTAGTCGTGAGTTGTTTTAAGATAGATGCAAACGCCTTTTCTTCTTCAGCAGTAAACTGCGCAATGGTTTGTACATGACGTTTGCAGATGATCATGGTTTCATAAGGCCACACAGCCCAGTATGGAACCAATGCCACGAAATGTTCGTTTTCAAGAACAATGCGTTCACGCTTTTGCAACTCCACATCCAGGTATGCACTCAGCAAACTTTTTCCATGTTCTTCATAATACTTTTTCTGCTGCGTGGTTTCTTTTGTTAACTCCAATGGCAAGGAAGAAGAAGCCCATATTTGCCCATGCGGATGCGGGTTGCTGCAACCCATGATCTCGCCTTTGTTCTCAAATATCTGTATGTACCTGATGTTTTTATTTTCAGAAAGTGTTTTAAACTCATCTTTCCATAACTGAATCACTTTTACAATGGCCTCCTCCTGCATGACAGGAAGTGTGAGACTATGATCAGGTGAAAAACAGATGACTTTACAAATGCCGCTTTCACTGTTGCTTACCAATAGGCCCTGTTCATTTTCACCACCTTCCGGTGTTACAGGTAACAAGGCAGAAAAATCGTTTGTGAAAACATACACATCTGTATATACAGGGTTCATGCTGCCGTCGGAACGTTTATTGCCGGGACATAAATAACAGCTGGCATCATATGATGGTCTGTTATCAGCAGGTATTGTTTCCACCTTCCCCTGCCAGGGGCGTTTCATACGATGCGGTGAAACAAGTATCCAGTCGCCTGTGAGAATATTGAGTCGTGTATGTGAATGTTCTTTACTGTCAAACATGATTATATAATTTCAGTTCCGTTTTGAATAGAAGCAACATAATGATCCAGCGTTAAACCCATGGCTGCTTCATAAGCAGGTTTAACTTCAGCAACCAGTTGATCAATGGCTTCTTCCCTTACAAGATTAATGGTGCAACCACCAAAGCCACCGCCCATCATCCTTGCGCCAATTACTTCCGGACGGTTTCGCACAAAATCAACCAAAAAATCAAGCTCTTTACAACTTACTTCATACATTTTGCTTAACCCATCGTGTGTACTGAACATCTTTTTACCCAGCGAAGCAAGATCACCCTTCTTCAGATCTTCACAACCAGTGAGCAAGCGTTCTATTTCTTCCACCACAAACCTGCTGCGGTCGTCAATTGTTTTGCTTTGCGGCAACACATATTCATCCAGCATTGCTGTAGTTGCGTGCCGAAGGGAAGTTACTTCTGCATGATGTGATTTTATCCATTCAACAGCCTGTGTACATTCATTACGTCTTGTATTGTATTCCGATGATGCAAGTGAATGCTTCACATTTGTATTGAGCAACAGAATTTTAATACCATCCAGTTTGAATGGTACATATTCATATTCCAGCGAACGGCAATCGAGTTTAATCACATGATCCTTCTTCCCCATCATAGATGCAAACTGATCCATTACACCACACATCACCCCTGCATACTCATGCTCGGCCTTTTGGGCCATGAGCACCATAGCTACACGATCAATATTTGTTTGCAGCAAATGGTTCAATGCAAATACGGTGGCACATTCCACCGCTGCAGAAGAAGATAAGCCTGCACCAATCGGTACATCGCTGCTGAGTGTAATATTAAAGCCGGGCATACTGATACCACGCTTGATGAATTGTGCTGCAGAGCCAAGAATATAATTGGGCCAGCTGATATCGCCTACAGGTTTTAACGCAGGAACTGTTGTTGAAAATGTTTCATTCAGATCAAGCGCATGCAAATGAATTTCATCATCATTACGCAATGACAGAGCAATGTATGCCGCTTTATCAATGGCAGCTGGTAATACAAACCCTTCGTTATAATCGGTGTGCTCACCAATAATATTTACTCTGCCGGGCGAACGTACAATCACTGATGGAGCCGCTCCGTACTGTTCAAGAAACGCTGATGCTATTTTTTCTTTCATAACTGTTTAATACAGGCAACCCGATGAACTGATGAAGCATGACAAGCAATCATTCAATCATAACCGGAGACTGTTTTGTAAGGATTTTGAAAAAGGCGAGTACTGGAAAGCACCCGCCGACTATTGATTATGACCCTTTCGGGGTAACAAAGTAAACCAAAACTATTTAAATGTCAAAATAACATTTATTCCACAGAAGCATACCTATGAAAGCCATAAATAAAAGAAGGAAGAAACATCAGCAGAAGATCAAAGAGATTTGCTGATACCCATTTCAAGTCCACGTAACTCTGCTAAACCACGCAGGCGGCCAATGGCGCTGTAACCGGGATTTGTTTTTTTGCTGAGATCATCCAGCATCTGGTGACCATGATCGGGACGAACAACGATGCGACGGTTCTCTTTTTTCATCAGCTGCACCACTTCTTTCATAACACCATACATATCCACATCGCCCTCAAGGTGATTGGCTTCATAAAAATCACCATCAGCATTGCGTTGTGTGCTGCGCAAGTGCAGGAAATGAATACGGCTGCCCAAACGTTTTACCATGCCGGGCAAATCATTATCGGCACGCACACCAAAACTACCTGTGCAAAAGCACAAACCATTTGCAGGCGAAGGAACAGCAGTAAACAGATCATTGATATCCGCTTCGGTGCTTACCACACGTGGCAAACCAAAGATGGGATGCGGAGGATCATCGGGGTGAATAACCAGCTGCACACCTGCTTCTTCAGCCGCAGGTGTTACCTGTTGAAGGAAATAAATGAGATGTTGTTTTAATTTCTTTGCATCAATGGCATCATACGCTGACAATGCATTGGCAAAATCGGCAACAGTAAAACTTTCTTCACTGCCGGGTAACCCTGCAATGATAGTGCGGATGAGCGATTGTTTTTCTTCTTCCGTCATTGATTGCAAACGTTGCTCAGCTTTTTGCAATTCTTCTTTTGTGTATTCATCAGCTGCACCTTTGCGTTGGAGAATGAACACATCAAACGCAATGTAAGCAGCACGTTCAAAACGCAATGCCTTGCTGCCATCGGGCATGGTATAATAAAGATCAGTTCTTGTCCAGTCGAGCACCGGCATGAAATTATACGTAACAACAGTTACGCCACATGCACCAAGGTTACGTAGCGATTGTTTGTAGTTTTCAATATACTGTTCAAAACCTGCTGTTTGCCTGCGGATAGCTTCGTGCACCGGCACACTTTCCACCACATCCCATGTAAGACCTGCCGCTTCCACTTCAGCAATACGTTTCTTTATTTCGTTTATTGTCCACACTTCGCCGTTAGGTACATGATGCAATGCAGTTACCACACCGGAACAACCGGCTTGTGCAATATCGTTCAATGATACAGGATCGTTAGGGCCATACCAGCGCATGGTTTCAATTAGCCCTGCAGTTTTTTGATTCATTTCTTTTGCTTGGTTAAGGAGCGTAAAATTAACTGACCGCTGCGTTAAATGATCAACTCTTTCAATATAGCAGTAAAGAATAAACGAAACCGATGACTTACAGCAACCGTTCGTTTATTTTTTCCAGTAACGCAACCAATCGATCATACGGCTGGTGTAACCATATTCATTATCGAACCAGGCAATGAGTTTTAACTGGCGGCCCACAACTGATGTAAGTGATCCATCTATAATGCAGGAATGTGTATTGCCCCTGATGTCGGCCGATACCAATGGATCTTCGGTGTATTGTAAAATACCTTTGTACTCGTTTGCAGCTGCCTTCTTAAATAAGGTATTGATCTGTTCTTTTGTAATATCCTCTTTCATCTGCACCGTAACATCGGCCATGGCCCCATTGGTAACAGGTATACGTACCGATACGGTGGCGATCTTTCCCTGCAACGGCAGCAAACGCTCCAGCGATTGTGCCAGATCGATCTCCACCGGTATAATAGATTCCGCTGCTGCCCTGCCCCTGCGGTATTGTTTATGTGCAGTATCAACCAGCTCCTGGCGTGATGTGTATGAATGTAAAATATTCAGCTGTGCCGATTCAATACCAATGGAATTAAGCAGGTAAAGAATATGTGTGCTGCAATTGGTCATACAACCACCGGGCGAAACAATGGCATCGTCTGCTGCGGGATTGGTATGGTTATGACCATAGATAAGTAATGGGATGTCGGTTGAGCCGGTGGTGGAGAGCAACACTTTTTTTGCACCTGCAGTAAGATGCTGTTCTGCTTTTGTTTTGGATGAATAAGCACCACTGCACTCCAGCACCACATCTACTGCATATTGGTTCCAGTTGATGTTGGAGACCTGCGCCTCCTGCAATGCAGCTACCTGTTTTCCTTCCACTGAAAAATGACCGTTGCTGTATTGCACATCGTGCTGCCAGGCACCGTACAACGAATCGTATTTTAATAAGTAAGCAAGATTGGCTGCATCCATCAGATCATTTACAGCCACAATTTCAAACTGAGGATCATTTATGAGGCGACGAAACAACATACGTCCGATACGTCCCATTCCATTTATTGCAATGCGCATTTCCTTATTAGATTGATGATTATATGCTGCAAAGGTAAATGGAGAAGTGGTTTATTGTTTATTGTTTATTGTTTTTGGTTTCTTGTTTCAGGTTGAAGCTCTTCAACCTGACAGGTTAATTGCTATAGGACAAAATGCGATGTATTGAACAGACATTAAGACAAGGCTTAACCTGTCAGGTTTCATTTGCTTTGTTTCGAAGTTTGCTTCCTGGATTCTGTACTTTGGATTTTGCTTTTTTTGATTCTTGCTACTCTACCTTAAACGAATCAATCATTTTCCGGATCATATCAATGTATTTTTCATAAGAATCGTTCTTGGCCGAATAAGTGAGCACATACAGCTTTCCGTTAATGATGGCTGCTTTTTGCAGCATGTGAAGATCATACCTCACATCGCCACTAATGAACACACAGGTGTATTCTATTTGATACGAGTTTACATTGTTCCATTTTGAATAACCCGATTGAACGATCTTAAACTCCGACATCATTGCAGAGAGTGTTTGTACAATTTCCTCTTCTGCTTGCTGAATAGTAGTACCTTCTTCAACAGGTGATGGTATTAAACAATTCAGATTTTCCCTGAATTTATCCTCGTCGGACTCAGGATAGCTGGTAACAAAAAAACGGGAATTGCCTGAAGGTGGTTTCAGTTGCCAGTGAGACGGGTACTGTATGCTGAGATTATATGCTGTGTCTTTATGTTTCAGCCATTTTACTTCCTGACTGGCTGTTTGTGCTGAACTGAAAAATGAAATAAACAGGATTGCAATTAAAAGGAATTGTTTCATTATACGATATTGAAGCTGTAAAGTAAGGTTTTTATTTCTTGCAGAGATGTGAAACAACTGTAACAGCCATCAGCTTCGTAAGAAACATAAAAATTACTCCAAAATAGGTATGCACTGCTGCCGGCATAACCGTTAGTTTTGTCCATTGTCTTTTTCACCAACAACCAAAAGCATGAAAATTAACCTTTTAACCGTAGCCTTGCTTGTTCTTTTATCCGTGGCCTGTAATAAAAAAGATAAAGGTAATACGGAGCCTGCACCCTCACCTGTTACCTTGTCGCTCGACTCAGGCAGCGCATTGCCGGGCGATGCACTGATCGTTAAACTCAACAAGCGTATTACACTCAGCGAAGTAAATATTCAACTGGGCAGCAGCAGTGCAAAAGGTTATGCCCATGGCGACTCAGCTTATGTATTTCTTATGCCTGTTCTGGCACCGGGATCGGTAAGCTTATCTATACCGGCCATTGAGCGCTCAAATACACTATCCATTACCGTAAGAAACTACACACCTGTTACCAATGCACAAACTGTGATCAACAACTTTGTGGCAAAACGTAACAGCAGTATCGATTCAATTACCAAAGTAGTAGCAGGCAGCAACTTTCAACCATCAGCTGAAAGTATTACCCTCATCAACCAGTTAAAAGAAGAATGGGATACACAGATGGCATCGCTTTCAGCAGCTGATAAAGAATTACTGGCCTATGTGCTGGAGCGGAACATGCCCGACCCTGCACAATCATCTTTTACGCCTTTACCTGCAGGTTACTATGGAAAAGTGGAAGGCGTACAATCTGATGTGGGCGACAGACTTATAGCTGCAGCCAAAGTGCATGTAACGGTACAAACAGTTTGCATTGCCACCATACCACCATTACTTGTAAGCGGTATTGCTTTTTTACTTGCACCCAACCCGGTATCGGGTCTGATTTTTCTTGGCCTCTTTACCACGTTTGTTATTTCACGTGAATCGGCTATCCGCCGTGCACAGGAAGTGGGTAAGCTGAATGGTGTGGCCGAAGCCATTACCGGATCAACTGTGCAGCGTACCACTGCTGTTGAATTTTACAACAACAGTGAAAAAACGGTAACCATGACCGTTGGCTTCCGCAATCTGAAAACAGGCGATGAAACAATACAGCCGGATATAGCTTCTTCGTTCAGCAGAGAGCAAACCTTCATCAGCAAAGACAAAGAAGTGGAAGCCATGTATAATAAAGCCAAAGAAAAAACAACCAAACTGAAAGCGGCGTATCCATCGGCCACGGGCAACATTGGCAAACAGGCACCAACAAGTATGCAGTTGCCTATTGATGCAGGCAACATCATTGTAAAATCGGTAAGCGACAGCCGCATCAGCTTTACCAGCTCAATAAATGGCAGCAGCAGAAAAGTAAAGATCAGCTCCAGTGCTACTACAGAATTTAACTTTGATCTGACAGTGGCGTATAAACGCACTTTGGATAACAAAGAAATCACCCAAAACATTGCCTGCTATTACAAACCGGAGTTTGATTCCACTGCCATGTACAAAGCATCCATTGTTGGCAAGTACACAGTAAACAACTACAAAGGCAACGGCCCTAACAGCAGGTTGTATGCCGAGTTTAGAGCAGACGGAAGAACGGTGTACAGCATTTATGATGATCCAAGCTGGCCAAACGGCAGAGAGTTTTACGCATCGTGGGGAGTAAGAAAGCACAATGGACGTTATTATTTTGCTGAATCGGGTTTCTGGCATTATGCCTACCCTGATATTTTTGAAGCTGATCCGTTAACGTATCCTGTAAGCGGTTTTAAATACCATAACGACACGTATTATTCCAAATAAACTTACTGACTCTATGCTGCAAAGGGATAAAGTTTTTAAGCTTTATCCCTTTTTTACCGTTTATAAGTAAGCTTCCGTTACCAGTTCTTCTTTTCAAAATAAAGTTTTGGATTACCTGGCAAATCGTAACGGATAGCCAGAAGTGTTTTGCCACTACCTGTTTCAATTGACCAGTAACAGGTGAGCGCCCCGTTAAAATCGTTTGCTGTTAATACACGCTGGGTATTTGTTTTGCCGGCGCACTGCTGGTAAAACTTCCGTTCGGTGCCAGCTGTAAAATGCAGCACTACTTTACCTGTCACTGTATGATCTGCTGTACCGCTGTAAAGCTGTAACAATTGTGGATTACAACCGGCCTGTGCATCGGTTGGAAAAGATACACTATAGGCTTTTACTTCACCGCCTGCAAGAAATTCAAATGCGCCTGTAGTAAGTGCGGCATCCATAATAGTAGTTCCCTGGTAGGCAGCAAAGCCGGCCATATTAAATTCGCCCCTCACCCATTTACCCTGCAACTCAGGCGGACAAATGTTTTTGTTATTCCCTGTTTCGGGCTTTTTACAACCAGCAATAAAAATGATACACACAAAAATGGAAAAAATGTTTTTCATGTTTTTTTATGGGTTGACCCTGCAACACTCTTAACCGTTACGCAACTGGTATTAACGGCAACTTTTACCCGATGACTGGAAAATACATATCAGCAGTGCCTGTACTAATTTACATGCCGCTTTTACTGTAACTGTTTTGTGAATTTGTATTTTACTGGTGTAAGCAATCATCCTTGCCTGTACATTGCTGTTATTTATTTTACCAACAGTTTGCCCTGGCAATTCATTAAAAGTTGATTGCAGTAACAGAAACAAAATTTTTATTATCTTTTACCTGCATAGCTTTTGTTTCTTAAACAATTCCGGTACTGAACAATGAAAGAAGCCGACAACATAAATAAGGATTTGATTCTGCGTGAAAAACTGGCGCTGCAACGAACAGTACTTGCCAACCAATCAACCTTTCTTGCCTTTTTACGAACATCGATGTATTTCCTGATAGCGGGACTAAGCATTGATAACCTCCTGAACATTCACAAAGGCGAACTGTACAAAGCAGTGCTGTTTTCTGTTTCTGCTATTTTATTGGTGGCGGGCATTGTTAATTATTTTATCAACCGCAGTAAAATACTGGACAGCGAAAAACATATCGGCAGTTACAAAACAGAATTTGAGCAGTAGCAGGTGCAGGCCATTGGCTGCTGTTCTTGATTCAGTACCAGCCATGCACAAGAAAGAAATGTGCTCCTGAAAGAACCTGTTGCCAATCACCTTCTGCAATTACCGGGAGATGTTGCCGGAAAAATGAGTTTAACGATGCTGATTTCAGCATCAGCCATTTAGTGTTTTACATTTTCATAAATAAGCTCTGCTACTCCGGATATGCCTGAGTTTATTTTAAGCAGTTTCAGATGTACCCTGTTTTTTATTTCGCTAAACAAAGGCTTACCATCTCCAAGTATGATTGGTATTACAGCAATCCTGAATTCGTCAATCAAATTAAGATTTACAAAGCTGGTAATTAAACTACTGCCGCCATACAACCATATATGTTTTCCGTTTTCCTGCTTCAGCTTATTAATACAGGCTGAAAGATGAGCATTTACAACTGTGGGGTTTCCTTCAAAACTGTTTTTTGATGTGGAGAAAACATACTTCTTCATTTTATTGGTTCTGTTGTAAAAATTTTTCTCAAATACAGGTGCATCTTCGGGAGGGTTATAAGTGCCCCATCTTTCATAACTAAGTCGCCCGTATAAAATGGTATCAATTTCGTCCAGAAATTCTTCCAGCGCTTTGCCGGTTTCTTCGCTGAAAACCATCCAGTCTGTTTCACCGTTAGGTCCTTCAATAAAACCATCTAATGACACAGCTAATGATAATATTACTTTTCGCATACTACTACATTTAATTTTTGGCGGATGCCTGAAAGTTACTTCCGTTTTTCGTTTGCTGTTGATTAAAAATAGTCCTTGCGCAGGTTTCACCTCCTGTGCATACCCGTTACTTATTGTTAATACAGTTTGCTGTTGCTGATTTAGTGACGTATGATTACAGATGCCAGAAGAAAGATTAGCTACTTATCTTTTAACCGATAATACCAGCGAACGATCAACAGACCCGGTATCAATAATATCAAAAGTAAAATTCCTATCTGAAAAAATAAATGGACTATAGTCACATCGTTAATATCCCGTTTAATGAAAAACCTGAACTTTAATGCGTTTGCAACCGCACTACATAAAGAGAATACTATAATGTAAACATATCCCTTTCGCATCATTTTATATTTCAATTCAGTATCAATATAGCAGTTTGTATTTATAAGTCACTTTTTCATCAGCCCGTTTACATTACTATTTCGGTTGGTGGGGACAGCAACCGATAAACTAATTTGTTTGGGCAGTTCCCTCGTATCCTCGGGATGACAGCTTTATTGAACAATGCTCTGCTATTCATCTTTTGTACAAATGATCAACCTTGCTGTCTTCCCGACGTAAGGAGGGATCTGCCGGGATCTATTTACTTGTATCCTGATCATCTATTTTCGAAATTGTTCCAATAAAACCAATTACCGTCGGGTACTTGTTATCAGCAAGAAAATCAAACGCAGGATCTCTTGCTACTTTTGTGGCTTTCGTTATCTCCTCTTTATCCAGCTGTTTCACATTATCAACATTCGCTAATTTCTCCGGGTCCTGCACAACCAGTTTTGCTGCAAGACTGTGTTGATCGAGAAAGTTAAATACTTTATCTCCATCGTCAGTTGAAAAGCCGTTATTGATGAGTGTGAGAATATTCACCGTATCGCCTGTTTTCTGCGAAATAGCAATTACATGATAGTAATACGCTTTATCGCTGTTAGTACCGGGGCCCTGGCTGGCATAAATGAGTTTAATTTCTTCCTTATCCTTTAAAGCACTGTCAACCATGTTAAATTTCGAAACATCCCAATACTTATACTGTTTACCGCAACTTGCAAAAAGTAAAACGACAAGTGCTAATGTTGTAACTGCTTTCATTGATAGTTGTTTTATATAGTGGCTGATGCAGATTGTAACCAAAAAGAAAAAAGGTTGTGTTTCCGTTTTAGTCGTTTAATGAATTGATGCCTTGCTCGTTCAGTTTATGAAGATGTTCTTTCATTGCTTTCACCTGTTCGGCCGGGTGCCCATGCCAAACTGTAACTTCGCCCACAACCCTGAACGGTTCTGTTGAACGATACGATTTTGTTGGATTGCCGGGAAACTTTTTGTCTGTCAGGTCCGGATCGTCTTCAATTTGTCCTGTTGGCTCTACTAAATAAATCCGCTCTTTTCCTTCACCAAAAGCAAGTTCAGCACCCCAGATTGCAGCATCTAATGTTGCCGACAGGAAAATGTATTTTGCATTTTTCCGTTGCCCGTAGTTTGAGTTGAAACCTGCTTCAATCAAGTCGCCAGGTTTTAAATCGGCCTTTGTTCCGTGAAAATAAGTTTGGGCAAAAACTGTTGCCGCTTGTGTGCTTGCTTTACCGTCTTCGTTTCGTTCTTTTGCCATACGTTTTTATTTTTATTCTGCTGCCGGGGTGTTTGAATGTTATTGAGCTGAAACACCTGGACTGTCAGAGCTTTCTGTCTTTTTATTTATTATGTTGTTTTCCTAAGCTCAAACTCTTGCAAAATATTCCATTGTCCTCCGTTTTCCTGTTCTATTAAACTTATTTTTTTAAACCTTAATTGCTTTGGTAAATTTAGTTTTTCTATCTGGTGAAAGATTGCGTCTGTACAAGTTGAGTTTCTTGGATGCATTAATGTAATGTGTGCTTCATGCTTTCCTGGATTATTATTCAGTCCCATCAAAACCTGTTTGCGCAAATCTTGAAAACCTTCGTAGCCTGTAATTGCCGGAAGAAAAAGTCCTTTACCATTGTCAAACCTTGTCACTTTACCAAATTCAATAACCATTTCTTTCTGTGTCAATGATTGCAGGTTTGCTATTACTTGCTCAAGATTTTCAATTTCATCTTCTCTACATAAAGTAACGTGAGATTTTATTAACGCAAATTGTATCGGGTTAAACTCCCGTCTTACCTGTTCAATTACTTCAGCGTCTTTTGGATTAACAAATAGTGTTAACTGTTTACGAATGTTTTTAGCCAACTTGAGTAAAACTTTTTGATTGATTAGTGTGTCATTTATTCTAAGGCGAATTTCCTGAAAGAAACTTGCCGTTTATTTCTGTTCCAGTTGTATCGGAAACTTCATCTGCACAACAGCTGCTGTAAATAATCATATGCGGCTTTGCACTATTGCTCAGCTTCTGCTTTCCAAATTCCCCGATACAATCGGGGCTGATTTACCTGGCATCAAGAGATCCACTGAGGTGGAACACTTGCGCCAGAGAGGAAAGATGCCCTGGCTAAACGGATTGTTATTCCGTTATCCAATGAAAACCGTTCTTCAACAATCGGAAATCGATCATCTTAACCGGCTTTTTTTTGGCCATAATGAAAATCGAGTCGGTTTTCATTTTTCCCCTCAGCAGGAGCGTAGCGGAATCAGTTAACTCAAACTTAAACCGGTTTTTTATTTGTCGGGCGGCTAAAATGGAATCCATACTTAGGTATGTACTTTCCTGCAAACCCAGTTCATTGTAAATTTCCTGTTCTTTTAACGTTAAGTTGGTTCTATCGGCATACAGCAGCATTTCTTTTTTATCAACTGACAGATCCATGAATAAAACACTGTCGGCTTTGAGGCGAATCCTCTCCCGAGCACCTCCTATTACAATCTGATTCCACTTCAATGGGTTTTCATTCGGCAAAGTATCCTTGTTTAATACAAATGTTTGCACATCATAAATTCCGGAAAGTCCGGATTGAGTTTTGGTTCTTTCCCTGCCAATAATTCTCTGCTTATATCCAATATAGTCCTTAACCGAAAAAATAATAAAGTAACCGATCAGGAAAAATTTCAGAACTGATTTTGATATGTTAACCCATCTTTTTTTAAACACCGGAGCCTGTATAACCGGGAGTGACGTTGGCCGATTGGTAAAGAAAAATGTAAACAAACTGTTTAAATGAGGAATCAACAGCAACAACGTCATTACAAATAAAGCTGTAGGGTACAATTTGGCATGAACATCATAGTTGAAATTTACCGCCATAACATTGGCCAGCGTAACCAACGTAAGGATTGCACCAAAAGTCATTGTTCTGCGGAACAGCAGGAGCAATGCAGCACATTCGGCGATGCCCATAAAGATATTGTACCCATAAGAATACCCAAAAAAAGCCCAGGCCAAAGTCATGGGCGACATATTTCCAACAGGTTCTGATAATACATAAAAGCCCGGATCTGGAAATTGCATTTTAAAAAATTTCTCCAGCGCAAAAAGGAACAACGTAAATGCAAGGTAATAACGAATAATGGCGGTGAACCAATAATAAAGCGTGGTATAGTTTGTGCGTTTCCTGTCTGATACGCTCCAGATGATTGTTCCCAATAGTGCCACCATTGCCATAAAGAAATAAAGCAAATAGATGTATGTTCTATCGTTATGCTGTCCGTCATAGGGGGATATGATTGTGTACTTAACCTGGAAGATGTACTTTCCCGTAAATGCAATAATGGCATCTAAAAATGTAGCGAAGCCCCCTTCATAGTAGAAATGGGATAAGACAGGGTTGACAGACCAGTCCAGTAAAACAATAAACAGAATGAAAAAAATAAAGGCAAAACGAAAGGCAATCTTTTTGTAAATATTCCAGGTTACAGTTTTAGTGGGCAAATTTCCCATATCAATTGTTTTTAGTTATTGATGCGTTCACCTAAGATCACATTGAAACCTCGACGTGAGGTATGAGTTTAACGTTTTGATTGCCTGTTTGAGAAAACGGGTGGTATCAAGTTGCTGATAACGTTGAAGCATTGGCGTGGCGGTATTCTGTATTCCCTCTGCCCGGTGCCGCTGCTGATTAAAGATACAAAAGCTCATTGTTTATTCTGTTGCGTGGCGTTATTCGTCTATTACTTGCGCAGGTCTCCCGACCTGTGCATACCCGTTACTTTTTTTATTCAGTTTGCTGTTGCTGATTTAGTGACGTTTGGTCACAGGTCAGAGACCTGCGCCAGAAGAGTGTACCGCCGTTGTTTGTTTATTACATTACGGCTGTTTCCCAGCAACGTCTCTCCTTGCAGCCAGCTGAATTCTTTTACAACAGTTTTTGGAGGACGTTGCGTACAGGATATTGCTTTTTCTTCGTAGTACGCAACGTCCCCGTGTAGCATAATGCAGGCTCTCAGCTTTCGTTTAGCGGGAGACGTTGCTGAGAAAGAAGAGGCAATACCAATGTTGGCTGCAGTTATTATGTCAGAGTAGCCTTTTCAACACAATAGCTGTATGTCAACTTATCAAAGTCAATATCCCAATCTGCAAATTTGAAATATGCTTTCATTGCATTTTGGACTCTAATCG
>NZ_CAMLGT010000050.1 GCF_946479605.1 uncultured Lacibacter sp. | reverse complement strand
GAATACCAATTCAAGACCGGCAGCATAACTTCTGTCGGCGTTTACCCATGTACTGATGATGGCACTGTCTTTTGTATCACCAATCTGTTCTCTGTTCTGGTAACGTGAAATAAGATTGTTGGTTTGTTTACCAAACAAAGTGGCAAGAAAAGTATTGTTCTTTTCACCGTATGTTTTTTGATACGTTAACTCCAGTGAGTTGGTAAACTCAGGTTTCAGGTTAGGATTACCTGTCTGGTAGTTAAAGATGTCGCTGATATCAGTATTCGGTAACAACTGGAAGAAGCTTGGACGGTTGATACGACGGCTGTAATTCAATTGTAAATCTTGTTTTCCTTCAAGTCCTTTTGATAAGAACACGCTTGGGAACAACGCTAATGGGAACTGGTTTTCAAAACGACCCGGTTTGCCAACCTGCTCGCCATCATATTTTGAGCTTTCAACACGCAAACCAACCTGGTAGTTCAGATTTGCTTTCTTGAACTTTTGCGAAAAACTTGCATAAGCTGCGTGTACATAATCAACATACTTAAAGCGGTTACTTAACTCGGGCTGATATACGCCGTTGTAAGAAACATTCTGGAAGCTTTCGAAATACCTGATCTGTGTACGCAAACCACCTTCAACTTTCATGTTTTCATTAATAGGATCGGTATAGTCCATTTGAGCTACAAGGAAGGTGTTGTTGCCACCTGCATCGTTGCCCTGGTTTTGTTTAGGAATATAAACATTGGTCCAGTCCTTATCGTACCACTTAGTGAAATCAATTGACTGTCCGTTTTCGCTGCGGCTTTTATTGTAGTTGATATCGGCTGTTAATTCTTTTCCTGCACGTGGGAAATTGTATTTGTAGCTTAAAGTTGCACCTGCATTTCTGAATTTACTCATACCGTTTGTTTCACGGTATTCGTAAATGGTTTTAGGTGTGGCATAAGCAGAATCGTAACGTATATAGTTTTGATCAAGCATATCAAAATTACCTCCGCCAAAATTGCCTGCAATGGTGAGTGTATTTCTGTTATCGATCAAAAAGTCGAAACCTGCACGGCCAAAGTTGAACATCCCTTCGCTGATGTTACGGTTGCGGGTATAAAGTTTATTGGCTGTTTGTTCACCAAAATTATTACGGTCTGTTTCGCCAAAGCCAATGCCTTTACGTTGGTTTAAACCAATGTTAGCAAAGAAGTTTACTTTGCCTTGGCGGATATTAATATCGCCACCGCCATTGAAACGGCCACGCATATCTACACCTGCACGTACGCTGCCGCTGTAACCTACACGACGGTTCTTCTTTAATACAATGTTGATAATGGCAGACTGGCCACCACTTGCATCATACTTTGCAGAAGGGTTTGTGATGAGTTCAATACTCTGAATTGCATCAGCAGGGATCTGGTCAAGTGTTAATACTGTTGGACGGCCATCTACAAAAATTTGCGGAGCACTGTTACGCATGGTAATGTTACCGTCAATATCAACATTTACCGTGGGTACGTTACGCATTACATCCACACCGGTACCACCTTGTGATACAATGTTCTTTTCAACATTAAATATTTTGCGATCGATACCTAATTGTAAGGTTGGTTTTTCTGCTGTTACAACTACTTCGCTCAGTTGTTGTACATCAGCTTCTAATTTGATGTTGCCAAGATCTTTATCCACCATATTCATCATTTCTTCAGGCGAAAGACCGGGTTTTAAACCAAAGTTGATCGTTTGTTCAATTGTTTTAAACCCAATAGCTGTAATCATTAATTTATAATTACCCATCGGGCTTAAACCTTCAAGGCTAAAATCGCCATTTGCTTTTGTTAACTGGCCGTTTACCAACACATCTTTTCGTTGTTTGGTGGCAGTGTCAACACGGTTTTGATAAAGCTGAACAGATGCAGCATCAATCGGTTTGTTCGTTTTAGCATCCACAATTTTTCCGTAAAAACGACCAACGTTCATTTGACCACCACCGGGCCGGCCACCGCCAGGCATTTGTGCGGATAATTGTAAACTGAGGATAAGGGTTAATAAACTGAGGATAAATCTCATGCTGCTTAATTTAAAATTGAGGCGCAAACTTCTGCGTAAATCATTAATTGCTAACATCATTTAGTATGAGTGTATGTTTAACCGTTTTAGACGGCAAAACGTTCGCCAGCTTGTTTTTGATTGTGATGAGTGGAAATTATTGCGTAAGAAGGGTGATGGCTACCTGTAATAAGCCAATAAGAAAGCCGAGTACGGCGCCAATGATCTCCACAAAACGGAATTCTTTGGCCATTACCTGGTAAAGGATCGATTCTAATTTATCGCTGGAGAAGGCTTTTACTTTTTCACTTACAATCTGTTCAAGATCAAGTTGCTGTTTAAGTGTGCCGCTATAATTTTTCATTAGCTGCGGAAACAGTTCTTCCAGCTCTTCCATGAAAACTCCTTTCAGCTTTTCAATGGTTTTGTCGCCAATAAACATAGCGATCATGGGCATACTGTTGCTGAGTTTTACCCGAAGAAACGTATCGATGTGCGTTTCAACCATTGGCAGCACTTTTTTCAGGTTTTCAGGGCTGCTTATCTTTTCTTCAATATCATTGAAGGACAACAGCTCCTGCCCAACCAGCCGCCCCAGTTTTTCTGCAAACTGTTCCTGCCGTTTTGGAAAAATACCCTGGATACGAATGCCCAGCACATTCACAGGATTACGTGGATGAAAAAGCATTTTGATGGCTACCCAGTTGGTAACCCATCCAATAAACGCTGAAATAACCGGTATAAGGACTAACCAAAAGTTCATATTTCAAAAGAGGCTGCAAAGAACGGTTTATTTTTTTGATTTCTCTTGATGTGATTTGCTTTGAAATCTGATTTCCATTACTTTTGCAGTCCCTTAACACGGAGGCTGTAGCTCAGTTGGTTAGAGCATCAGATTGTGGTTCTGAGGGTCGAGGGTTCGAAACCCTTCAGCCTCCCTCCTTTAAGACGAAAATCCCTGCACAATGTGCGGGGATTCTTATTTAAATGAAAAGACGGGTATTGTTTCTGTTTGTTAATAGCTCTTTATGTGTTCTGCATTCAGTATAAAAAACAAACCCGGTATTATTACAGGGTGTTGGTTGTTTTGGTTGAAGTTGATTTATCAAAAAAAGAACCTGGTGTAAAACCATATTCTTTTTTAAATGCTTTTGTAAAATTCGAAACATCACTGAAGCCAATCATGTAACCGGCTTCTTTCGGCGTAATGCCTTGCAGGATCAGTTCTTTTGCTTTTTCAAGACGTTGCTTATTATAGTATTCATACAAACGATAACCATACACCTGTTTAAACCGTTGTTTCAGTTTGGTGCTGCTCATTTGTGCAATGCGGGCCAGTTTAATGATGGATGGAAATTTTTCTGTTTCCTCGTTTGCCAGTAAAACTTCAATGCTGCGTAAACGGGTAATGTCTTCGTCGGGAATGATCTTTTTGTTTTTAATTTCAAGTGATTCGTTGATGTATGTACTGAAAAAATATTCCAATAGTAAAACAATCCTGCTTTTGAGTGCCAGCCGCTCATGCTCGTTATAAAGCTGCGTATCAAAAATACGTGCAAGTCTTTCCTGCATCTCTTGATTGATGGGGAGTTTATTGATCTGCTCAAGTCCCTGGTTGGTGAGCAACTCTATTTGCATTTTAGTATCCCGGTCAAAATGATCGGATATCCATTGTGGTGTGAGGTAAATACCCAAACGTTTCAGTTTTGAACCGGCACGAAAACTTACTTCAAGGTCAGTATTGGTTGATGAAACAAAAATATTACTGCGGATTTTATTTAAACTGTCTGTAAGGGAATCTTTCTTATGCCGTAACCTGATGTAATCACTTATCTGTACCTGGTTGAAGTAAATGAGTAAACCCATCTGGTTGTTGCTGATGCGGTGAAGTGTGCAATCTTCATTTAGTTCAACTTCCATCAAATTATAAGAGAAAGTACGGTCAATGCTATCTGCAAAGCAATAGCCTTTACCTAGTGTTTCATCTAAAGGAAGCAGACTGTTTCTTGCCTTAATGCCCGTTGCCTTGCTCACCTCCTGTATCCAGGTCTTAAAGTTCTTTTGTTTAAAGCGAATATACATCTGCGGCTAAACTACTATATGCTGGTATATTATTATGTAGAACGAATTAGGATATTTTGCAATTGTCAGGTTACTGTCATTAGTTCAAGCGCTGTTTTATTTCCTGAAGTTTAAGCAATGCTTCAACAGGGGTCAGGCGGTTAATATCTATGCCTTCAAGCATTGTTCTTATCTCATCAAAGGTTTGTGAATGCACATCAAAAATATTCAGCTGCATTTTTTGAGCAGGAAGCTGTTTCAGGCTCTCTTTAATATCATTACTGCTGCGTTGTTCTTCAAGCTGCTTCAGTATTTCATTTGCACGATTGATCAAGGACACGGGCATACCCGCCATCTTCGCTACATGAATACCAAAACTGTGGGTACTGCCGCCTGGTGCCAGCTTTCGTAAAAAGATTACTTTATTGCCCACTTCCTTATTGGTAACATGATAGTTTTTGATGCGTGGAAAACGTTCTTCCAGTTCATTCAGTTCATGATAATGCGTTGCAAATAACGTCTTCGGTTGTTCACCCGATTGATGCAGGAATTCAGCAATGCTCCAGGCAATGGAAATACCATCGTAAGTAGAAGTGCCCCGGCCAATTTCATCGAGCAGAATCAAACTTCTTGCAGAGAGGTTGTTGATAATGCTGGCAGTTTCGTTCATTTCCACCATGAAGGTACTTTCTCCACCACTCAGGTTGTCGCTGGCACCTACACGAGTAAATATTTTATCGGTCAATGGAATTAATGCAGCGCTTGCCGGAACAAAACTTCCCATGTGCGCCATCAATACAATCAAACCTGTTTGACGAAGCAGTGCACTCTTACCACTCATGTTTGGCCCCGTAAGAATAATGATCTGTTGCTGTTCTTTATCAAGTATAAGATCGTTTGAAATGTAACTTTCCCCGGCAGGAAGATTACGTTCTATCACTGGGTGCCTGGCATCTTTCAATTCAAGTGTGGCATCTTCCTGTATTTGCGGACGAACATACTTAAGCTGCAAAGCATTTTCAGCAAAGCAGGAGAGGCAGTCAAGAATTGCCATCACTTGACCGTTTGTTTGAACAGGGCCAATGTATTCCTGCAGCTCAAGCAGAATTTTTTCAAACAGTTCGGCTTCAATTTTCAGGATCTTTTCTTCGGCACCTGTTATCTTTTCCTCGTATTCTTTTAATTCAGGAGTAATATAACGTTCTGCATTTGCAAGCGTTTGTTTTCTTGTCCAGCCATCGGGCACTTTGCTTTTATGCGTGTTTGTTACTTCAAGATAGTAGCCAAACACATTGTTGAATGCAATTTTTAACGAAGGGATACCTGTTGCTTCACTTTCCCTTTGTTGTATTTCCAGCAGATATTCTTTACCGTGATGAGCAATGCGGCGCAGTTCATCCAGCTCACTGTTAATACCATCTCTTATTACATCGCCTTTATTAATGGCAACGGGTGGATTATCAACAATTTCATTCAGTATTTTTTCAGCAATGTAGTGACAAGGGTTAATAGTATCGCCCAAGCGTTTTAAATAGTTGTTCGATGAAGTACTGCACTGCTCTTTGATCTTTTCTGCAAACGTGAGTCCTTTTGCAAGATGAAGTATTTCACGTGGATTGATTTTTTTCAATGGTAGTTTTGCTACGAGTCGTTCCACATCACCACTTTGCTTTATAAGTGTTTGCAATTGCTTGCGTAATTCTGTTTCAAGTATGAGCGATTGAACGGCATCTAACCGCTCATTAATGCGCTCCATATCCTTTAAAGGCAACAACATCCAGCGGCGCATCAGCCTTGCACCCATTGGAGAAACAGTATTGTCTAACACTTTCAATAACGAATGTCCGCCATCAACATTACTGCCAAGCAATTCAAGATTACGGATCGTAAAACGGTCCATCCATAAATAATCCGATTCATCAAGGCGTTGGATGGAAGTAATGTGGTTGAGATTGGGATGTTCGGTATCTCTCAGGTAGTGAAGAACAGCACCTGCTGCAATAGAACCAAGCTTTAAACTTTCAATACCAAAACCTTTTAATGAATGTGTTTGAAAATGTTTCAATAAAAGTTCTGATGCATAGGCTTCGCTGAAGATCCATTCTTCTAAATGGTAGGTATAAAATTTAGCACCAAAGTTTTCTTTGAATTGCTTTTGCTTGTTGCGTTGAAAAACAACTTCGGCCGGTTTTAAACTTTGCAAAAGCTTATCTGCATATTCTTTATTTCCTTCGGCAATAAAAAATTCACCCGTGCTGATGTCGGTAAAAGCCATTCCGTATTTTTCATCTTCTTCGTGTATGGCTGCTAGAAAGTTATTGTTGTTATGCTCCAGCAATTTATCGCTGGTAGCTGTACCGGGCGATAGGAGTTCTGTTACGCCACGTTTTACAATTCCTTTAGCCTGCTTAGGATCTTCCAGCTGATCGCAAATGGCAACACGGTAGCCTGCTTTTACGAGTTTATGTAAATAGGTATCCAGTGCATGATGCGGAAATCCTGCAAGCTCGTTGCTTGCTGCCGAACCATTGTTACGCTTGGTTAATGTGATTCCAAGTACCTGCGAAGCAATGATTGCATCGCCACCAAATGTTTCATAAAAATCGCCAACTCTAAACAACAGCACAGCATCGGGGTATTTTGCTTTAATAGCTCCGTGCTGCTGCATTAATGGAGTTTCTGATCCTGCTTTTGCCATGGCGGCAAAAATAAGGAAGCGGCCTGTTCAGTAAGGGATAAATTGTTCAGACTTTTATCAGAGAAAAATGATCTCATAGTCCATATTCGCAAACTGGCTGAACATGGCGCTTACGCCGCAATATTTTTCTTTTGAAAGGGTAACAGCTTTTTTCACCTTTTCCTGATCGGCTTCCTGTACTTTAATAATATATGTGATCTTCACGTCTGTATAGGTTTTTGGGGTCTCTTCGCTCAAATCGGCTTCAATATCCATGCTGAAATCGCTGAATTCAACCCGCATCTTATTTAACATGCTCACCACATCAATACCGGTACAACCAGCCAGAGAGGAGAGCATCAGTTTTTTAGGCCGGGGCCCCATGTTCGTGCCACCGTCATTTTCAGGGGTATCTATAATAATAGTGTGGTTATCGAGTTGGCTGCTGAATCGCATTCCGCCTTCAAAACGGGTAATTACTTTATGATCTGCCATGATATTCTGTGATTTAGCCTGCAAACCTATGCAAATATGCCCGAGTTTTGCACATTGGTAGGGTAACGGCCAGAATCTTGAAATAAAATTGGGATTTCTTTCAGTTTTTTAGCTGAATTCTCCTACCTTTGCCGTCCAAAAAATTTGTATCATGGCTAGAGTTTGTCAGCTTACAGGAAAAGTGCCGGTGGGTGGTCACAAGGTATCTCACTCAAATATCAAGACCAAGCGTCGTTTTTTGCCCAACCTGCAAACAAAACGTTTCTTCCTGGCTGAAGAAGATAAGTGGGTAACCCTCAAAGTTTCTACTGAAGCTATCCGTACGATCAATAAAAGAGGATTGTACAATGTAGTGAAGGAATTAAGAGCAAAAGGAGAACATATTTAAGCAACATATTAAACTGAGCTACAATGGCAAAGAAAGGTAATCGTGTTCAGGTGATTCTGGAATGTACAGAGCATAAGACTTCTGGTCAGGCTGGTACAAGTCGTTATATCACTACAAAGAACAAAAAGAACACACCGGAGCGTTTGGAGTTGAAAAAATTCAACCCGATCCTGAAGAAAGTAACGGTGCACAAAGAGATCAAATAATGTGTTGTTGACACATTTGTAATTATTCAAACTGGCCCCAAAGGGTAAAAATTAAGAAGTCATGGCAAAAGCAGCTTCAAAGAACGCAAAGATCAAAGACGCCAAAGCAGCGGCTGAATCTAAAAACTGGACCAAAGTAATCAGAGCTGTACGCAGTTCTAAAACAGGTGCATATACTTTTAAAGAAGCAATTGTGCACAAAGAGAAGGTGAAAGATTACCTGGCTCAAAAATAACTTATACCTGATCAGTATATTACAAAGCTGTTCCAAGTTAAAAAACATGGAGCGGCTTTGTTGTTTTTATACTCTTGGTGCTTCATTGTAATATTGTAATGTAAAACACAAACGATGGGATTTTTTGGAAAGCTATTCGGGAAAAAAGAGAAAGAAAGCCTGGACCAGGGACTGGAAAAAACTAAGGAAGGGTTTCTTGGTAAAATTGCAAGAGCTGTAGCAGGAAAAAGCACTGTAGATACAGAAGTGCTGGATAATCTTGAAGAGGCGTTGGTTAGTGCCGATGTGGGCATTGAAACAACTGTTGAAATCATTGAACGGATCGAAGCAAGAGTAGCTAGAGATAAATATTTAAGCACTTCCGAGCTTAATTCAATTCTTCAACAGGAAATTGAAAACATCCTCATTGATTCACCTGCTGATACAACGTATTCAAATTTTGATCTGCCTGCGGACAAGAAACCATTTGTGTTAATGGTGGTGGGAGTAAATGGTGTTGGTAAAACAACAACCATTGGGAAACTGGCTCATCATTTTACGCAAGCTGGAAAAAAAGTAATGCTTGGTGCTGCAGATACGTTCCGTGCAGCTGCAGTTGATCAGTTAACCATCTGGAGCGACCGTGCCGGTGTTCCTATTGTAAAACGGGATATGGGCAGCGATCCCGCATCAGTAGCTTTTGATGCTGTGAGCAGTGCGGTTGCAAAAAACGTGGATGTGCTGATCATTGATACGGCTGGTCGCCTTCATACCAAAACACACTTAATGGATGAGCTGAGCAAGATCAAGCGTGTAATACAAAAAGTAATTCCTGACGCACCGCATGATGTGTTGCTGGTACTCGATGGCTCAACCGGACAGAATGCTATTGAGCAAGCCAAACATTTTACTGCCGCAACAGATGTAACCGGGTTGGTCATTACAAAACTTGATGGAACTGCAAAGGGGGGTGTGGTGCTGGCAATTGCACACCAGTTTAAAATACCCGTTAAATTTATTGGTGTAGGAGAAAAGGTAGAGGACCTGCTGGTGTTCGACAAGCATGAATTTGCTGACAGCTTATTCAGTCTAAAGAAATAACGCAAGTCAAACTAAACTCATACTAAAAGAAAAACCTCCTGTAATCAGGAGGTTTCTTTTTGGATTCGTTAGAATCTTATTTTTTCTTTGCGGCTGCTTTCTTTTTAGGAGCAGCTTTCTTTGCAGCTTTCTTTTTAGGAGCAGCTTTCTTTGCAGCTTTTTTAGGAGCAGCTTTTTTAGCAGCTTTCTTTGCAGCTTTTTTAGGAGCAGCTTTTTTAGCAGCTTTCTTTTTTGTTGCCATTTTTTTAGAATTTAATGATTAGTAAAAAAAACTTAACAGGGTAAAAATAAAAAAATTTTTATTTTAAAAAAATTTTTTTAAGCACCTGCTTCAACGGGGGCAACAGAAACGAAAGTCTTATCGTTCTTTCCTTTTTTAAATTCAACAACACCATCAGCTAATGCAAAGATGGTAAAGTCTTTACCAACACCTACGTTTTTACCAGGATGGTATTGTGTACCACGCTGACGGATAATGATGTTACCAGCTGTTGCGGGTTGACCACCATAGATCTTTACACCAAGGCGTTTGCTTTGTGAATCACGGCCGTTCTTTACACTACCTTCACCTTTTTTATGTGCCATTTTATAAGAATTTGAAAATTTTAAAATTTAAGATTAGAAGAGAAAACTTCTGATCTTATGCAATACCAGTTACTTTAATTTGTGTATACAGTGTACGATGGCCTCTTTTTTTACGGAAACCTTTACGACGCTTCATTTTGAAAGCAATCACTGTTTTACCTTTTTTCTCAGCAACGATCTCTGCTTTCACTTTTACTTTTGCATCAGCACCAGCGCTGATTTTTCCATCTGTATCAACAAATAATACATCTGAAAATTCAACCTGGTCGCCAGCGTTACCTTCAATATGAGGTACATACAGGCTTTGACCTTCTGATACTTTGAATTGCTGACCGGCTATTTTAACTACTGCAAACATAACTTTCCAATATTAGGGCTGCAAAGGTAGGGATAAAATTGCTTTGAAAACAAGTTTCACGCTAAAAAATTTGCCCTCATTTTAACGGGATGCTTTGAGCTTGTAAAGTTACATTTGTGTGCTCAAAACAGGGTTTCGGACATGAAAATTAAGTCAGTGCTTGCTAAGCCATTTGCAGGCTACATCTATAAATCAATCCAGAAAAATAAGCTCACGGCGCTTGCCGATCAGGAGCAGATAATGAAACAACTCCTGAAAGTGGGAAAAACCACTGAGTATGGAAAGGAGTTGAAGCTGGATCAAGTAAATGATTACGAAGGGTTTAAACAGGCTGTACCCATTCGGGATTATGAGCAGTTAAGGCCGTGGATCGATAAAATCATAGAGGGAAAGCATAATGTATTATGGAAAGGATTGCCCATGTATTTCGCCAAAACATCGGGCACCACCAGCGGTGTAAAATATATTCCCATTACAAAGGACTCTGTTGGGAATCATTTTGGTACAGCACGTAATGCGGCACTTTGTTATGCTGCTGAAACGGGAAACACACGTTTTTTTGATGGCAAGCTTATTTTTCTTTCCGGGTCGCCCGAACTTGAACGAGTGGGCGATATACCCACAGGCAGGTTAAGTGGCATTTCCAACCATTTGATTCCTAAATATCTACGCACTAATCAATTGCCTTCTTACGAAACCAATTGTATTGAGGATTGGGAAACCAAGCTGAGCAAGATCGTTGATGAAACCATCAACCAGAATATGACCCTCATCAGCGGTATTCCGCCATGGATGCAGATGTATTTTGATGAATTGATCAGGCGAACTGGCAAAAAAGTGGGCGACATCTTCCCCAATTTTAATGTAATGATACAGGGTGGGGTGAATTTTGAACCCTACAAAGCCAAGCTTTTTGAAAGCATTGGCCGGAAAGTGGATAGCATTGAAGTGTTTCCCGCCAGCGAGGGCTTTTTTGCGTTCCAGGATTCGCAGGAGGCGGAAGGACTTTTATTAAATACCAATGATGGTATTTTCTTTGAGTTTGTTCCAGCTGCTGAAATTCATCAGGAAAACCCAACAAGGCTTTCCCTGAAAGATGTAAAAGTGGGCGAAAACTATGCACTTATTGTTAATAGTAATGCAGGACTTTGGGGGTATAATATTGGTGATACAGTCAAATTTGTTTCTACCAGCCCTTACCGGATCGTAGTAACAGGACGTATCAAACATTACATTTCTGCCTTCGGCGAACATGTAATAGGTGAAGAGGTGGAGCAGAGTCTCTTGAAAGCAGCAGCAGATGCTAATGTTCATATTACTGAGTTTACCGTAGCTCCAATGATCCAGCAGGGTGAGGGCAAGAGCTATCATGAATGGTTTATTGAATTTGAAAACAAACCTGATAGCCTGGAAGGATTTGCATTAAAGCTGAATGACAACCTTCGTGATAAGAATATTTATTATGATGATCTGATAGTGGGTAATATTTTGCAGCCTTTAAAGATCACACCTGTGAAAAAGAATGGATTTATCGATTACATGAAAAGTATTGGTAAATTAGGCGGCCAGAATAAAGTACCCCGTTTGAGCAATGACCGGAAAATTGCAGACGAGTTAGTGAAATGGGCAGATAATTAAAACGAAAGAATGAAAAGTGTTGCAGTTTCGTATAACTGAAATTGCCACCACACTTCCCCCGATATGCAGCAAGAACAAAAGAAACGAATAGCCATTTTTGGTTCAACAGGTTCCATCGGAACACAGGCTTTGGATGTAATAGAAGCAAACCCTCATTTGTTTGAAGTTGAAATTCTTACCGCACATACAAACGATGAGCTGCTGGTAAAACAGGCGATGCAGTTTAATCCAAATGCAGTAGTAATTGTTGATGAAAAGAAATACGAGAAAGTAAAACAGGCGCTGGCATCAACCGATATAAAAGTATTTACCGGCGAGCAATCGCTGGAAGAAGTGGCCGCTTTTGATACGTATGATATGATGCTGGCTGCAATTGTTGGCTTTGCCGGGTTGAAACCAACCTTGCGTGCTATTGAAAATAAAAAAGCAATTGCACTTGCCAATAAAGAAACACTTGTTGTGGCAGGTGATATTGTGATGCAGAAAGCAGTGGAAAACCGTGTACCCATTATTCCGGTTGACAGTGAGCATTCTGCCATTTTTCAATGTCTTGTAGGTGAACACAGGAATAAAATCGAAAAAGTAATACTTACTGCAAGCGGTGGCCCGTTCCGTGGTCGTAAACCAAATTTCCTGCTCAATGTAAAACGGGATCATGCATTGCAACATCCAAACTGGAGCATGGGCGCAAAGATCACCATTGACTCTGCAACCTTAATGAACAAGGGACTGGAGATGATTGAAGCCAAATGGTTGTTCAATCTTGCACCAGAACAAATTCAGGTGGTTATTCATCCGCAAAGCATTATTCATAGTATGGTGCAGTTTGAGGATGGTAGTATCAAGGCTCAAATGGGTTTGCCCGATATGAAATTACCTATCCAGTATGCCATGGCTTTTCCGCAACGGATCGGTAACAATTTTCCACGTTACGATTTTAAAAAGATCAATACACTCACATTTGAGGAACCCGACTTAAAAACATTCAGAAACCTGGCACTGGCTATTGATGCATTGCAAAAAGGCGGGAATCTTCCCTGTATCATGAATGCTGCAAATGAAATAGCCGTATGGGCTTTTCTACGCAACAGGGTAGGCTTTCTTGATATGACAGACATTATTGAGAAAACAATGAATCATGTTTCGTTCATTGCCAAGCCAACACTTGACGAATATTTTGAAAGTGATGCCGAAGCAAGGAATTATACAGCCTCACTCATACAGCTTTAACATTCACAAAAATTTCTGAACAGCCTTATTTTTTTCATCGATATTTGCTGATTCCATATCAAAAAATGAAAAACGAGGATTAACTTATCACTATGTTGTTAGCAATTAACTGGGCCGAATTCGGGATCAAAGCCGCACAATTATTACTGTCGCTTTCTATTCTTATTGTATTTCACGAGTTCGGACATTATATCACAGCCCGTTGGTTTAAATGCCGTGTTGAAAAATTCTATCTCTTTTTTGATCCATGGTTTTCTTTATTTAAAAAGAAAGTGGGCGAAACCGAATACGGTATTGGCTGGTTACCATTAGGTGGTTATGTGAAAATTTCAGGTATGATCGATGAAAGCATGGATAAAGAAGCCATGAAGTTACCGGCACAGCCTTGGGAATTTCGCAGTAAACCAGCCTGGCAGCGCCTGATCATTATGATTGGCGGTGTAACGGTGAATGTGATTCTTGCTTTTATTATTTATGCAATGATTCTGTTTGTTTGGGGTGAAGACAGAACACCAATGAACAGTTTAAAAAATGGCATCTGGACACAACATTCATTGATGAGTGAAATTGGTTTGCGCAACGGTGATAAAATATTGGAGGTTAACGGACAACCAATAGAATATCTTGAAGACTTAAATCTGAAAGTGTTTACCGGCTCAGGTGGAAAAATTCTTGTTGAACGTAATGGTAAAAAGGAGGAGATACATATACCCGTAAGGTTAATTGGTAAACTGATTGAAAGTAAACGCAAGAGGGGTTTACTGGCTTATCGTATTCCTTCTTTTGTGGGTGCTTACGATCCGAAAGATACAGCTTTTGGTAAGCAGGCCGGGCTACAGGAATATGATAAGATCATTGCTGTTGACGGAAAACCTGTTTCTTTTTATGATGAAATGCCCCCACTCTTTCAGCAAAAGAAAAGTGCTACAGCGCAAATGACTGTTGTACGTAAGAATGATACATTACAGCTCACCACAAAGGTTGATAAAGAAGGAAGGGCTGGTATTCCTTACCTCACACATGAGCAATATGCGGCAATGGGTATCATCAAGATCAATCATCAGAGTTATGGTTTCTTTGAATCGTTTCCAGCCGGTGTAAATAAAACAATCCGTAAGTTGGGCGAGTATATTGATCAGTTTAAGCTGATACTTAATCCTGATACAGAAGCATACAAAGGTGTTGGTGGATTTAAGTCAATGGGTTCAATTTTCCCTTCTGTATGGGATTGGGAAAGTTTCTGGAGCATTACTGCATTGTTCAGTATTATCCTTGCCTTTATGAACCTGTTACCAATTCCTGCGCTGGACGGTGGTCATGTATTGTTTACATTAATTGAAATGATCACAGGCCGTAAACCAAACGAGAAGTTTTTGGAATATGCCCAGATCGTTGGTATGGTCATTCTCTTCGGATTACTGATCTATGCCAATGGTAACGATCTTTTTGGATGGAACAGGTGATGGCAAATTGATAATTGAATAATTCATAAGTAAAATGAGAAAGCGATGAATATCCTTTCTCATTTTTGTTTTAAGAAGGATTCAGTTTTTAAATTAATGGAACAGAAACTAAATTCATCAGAGGTTGCTTACATCATACATCATACGTCAGAGATGCTTTCACAGCTCAATTCCGATCTTCTTCATTAGAATGGAAGCATTCATACTTTGGCAAACGCCTTCTTTTAATTTGTAGTCGAAATATAATTCATCGGCATTTACCTGCACATCAAAATGATAATTGTGAATGCCTGCAGGATATTCAGTTGCCAGTTTTGCCAATTCAAGATCATGCGTGGCGAGTATGCCGGTTGCTTTATGGTGGAGCAGTTGCCTGATGAGTGCTTTTGATCCGGTATGCCTGTCTGCAGAATTTGTACCTCTTAAAATTTCATCTAACAAAAGAAACACCGGCTCATTGTTATTAACTGCATCAATGATCTGTTTCAGTTTTTTTAATTCAGCATAAAAAGTGGATGTGCTTTCTTCCAGGTTATCTTTAATGCGCATACTGCTCATTACTTTCAATGGCGAAATAATGAGCTGTTTAGCACATACAGGCGCACCCATGCATCCAAGTACCATGTTTACACCCACGCTTCGTAAGAACGTGCTTTTTCCTGCCATGTTAGAGCCTGTAATAAGGTTGATCTGCTCTTTCCCTGTTGTAGAAAAATCATTCAATACATTTTTGCCCGGTTCAATAAGCGGATGACCTAACTGAACTGCTATAAACATTGGTTGGCTGTTGTTCACTTCAGGAAAACTCCAGTGTGGGTGATTGAATGAAAGTGTGGCTAAACTACTCAACACTTCTAATTCGGCCAATGCATGAAACCAGTGATTGATCTTTTGATTGTTTTTTTGTTTCCATATTTCCAGTTGCAACACCTGCTGCAGATCCCACAGCAAAAAAATGTTTAACGGCACAAACACAACCGGGTTTAAACGATAATCGAACCGGTTGAATATTTTTTTTAACGCTGCAATTTGTTGTGATGCTTTTTTCCCTTCTGTATAAAACTGGTTTTTTAATTGCACAAGCGACTGGTCAGTGAACTGCGCCTGTTCAATACAGGCAATGCTGTTTGATAACGCTTCCATTTCACCGGTGATCTTGTTCAGCTTTCTATACAGTGGAACGATCATACGTGTAATGGCAAATGCAATAATTGTGAATACCAACAGCGATTGAAGGAAGCGCTGGTAAGTAATTACATCAAACAAAAAGCACCCTAAAATGCCAAGTGCAGCAACAGGCACAAGAAAACGGACAGCATGCCACAGTGGCTTATGTACAAACAATGTTGGTTCCGTTAACCATTCCTCAAGCTTCTTTTCGGTAGCAATAGAAATGTTGTGCGATAGTCCATGTGCCTGTAATTCCTGCCGCCAGTTGATTTGTTGTACCAGTTCTTTTACAGCAGCTTGCCTGGCAGGAATTGTTTCTGCAGCTGCAGGTGCAAGAAACCAATCGGCCATCATGCGGTTACCTTGTTCAGAATATGTACGGTTGATGTATTGGTATAATGATGCTCTGCCAAACACATCCAGATCGCCTGCATAAGAATGTTCGTCATAGTAAAATTCGCTTCCATCTTGCTGGTGCGTGTATTTGTGCTGCAGGTAAAGTAATTCCTGTTCATTTATTTTCAACAGGCGTTCGTGATGGTTGATTGCTTCTTTGTTTGCCAGGTCTTTTCTGACTGCAAACAGGAAAGAAGCAAGACCTGTAAAGAAAACAGTAAATGACAGGAATAAACTATAAGAGGCGAGCAACCAGATAAGGAATATTGTAAGAAGTGAAACGCTGAACCTGATCCAGCCAAGTAATTGTTTTTGTCTGCGAAGGTTGCCGAGACGGATCGTTAGGTTTTCAATTTGTTTTCTATAAACGATTTCCGGTTGAACTGTTTCTGCCATGCTGTAAAACTAAGAAATAACCAATGAGGACACTTGCTATTTCATCCGGTGAACCATCCTTTAAAATTGCGGAAAACTCGCTGCACTGAAAAATACTAAGTGCCACCGCAACAGAAATAAATGTATTTTTGCAGTCCGTTGGTATTTAGTACTTCCAACTTTGTACTTCGTACTTGAACATGGGGCTGCCTGGTTTTGACAGCATAGATCTTTGAAGGTGTAAGCATGCCGTGCGTTGGGTA
>NZ_CAMLGT010000049.1 GCF_946479605.1 uncultured Lacibacter sp. | reverse complement strand
TTTGCCGTTCTTGGAGATTTTACCAGTATTTATCATCATAAATACCTCGCAGAAAAATAAACCGTTACATTTAATATCATTTATCATCACAATTCTTTCTATGAGCATTTTACAGGTGCAGGATCTCAAAAAATCGTATGGAAAAATACAGGCGCTCAAAGGCGTTTCGTTTAATGTGCCGGAGGGTGCAGTGTTTGGCATTCTTGGTCCAAACGGAAGCGGCAAAACAACCATGCTGAGTATTATCCTTGATGTGCTGAATGCCGACAGCGGCAATTATTCCTGGTTTGGAAAACCAGCTTCACCTGATCTGCGGAAGCATATTGGTTCGTTGCTTGAAACGCCTAACTTTTATCATTATTTATCAGCAAGGAATAATTTAAAGATCACCAATAGCATCAGCGGTCGTGGCGATGCTACGGGCATTGATGCAGTTTTACAAAAAGTAAAATTGTTTGAACGCAGGAACAGCCGTTTCAGTTCTTACAGTTTAGGTATGAAACAACGGTTGGCAATAGCAGCAGCTTTACTGGGCGATCCGAAAATATTGGTGCTTGATGAACCAACCAATGGTCTTGATCCGGTAGGTATCATGGAGATAAGAGAACTGATCATTGAATTGAGTAAAAAGGGTCATACCATTATCATGGCCAGTCATTTGCTGGATGAAGTAGAAAAAGTTTGCACGCATGTAGCTATTTTAAAAACAGGTACCCTGGTTACTTCCGGCTCGGTTGATGAAGTATTGGTTGATGAAGATGTGGTGGAAGTAAGTGCTTCGGATATGCAGCAACTGCAATCGGTGTTACTTGCAATACCCGGACAAACGAGAGTACACATGGCCGAACAAACACTGCATGTGCATTTTCCAAAAGGAACAGCAAAGCCTGAAGAGGTGAATCAATTCTGCTTTAGTAAAGGCATTACGCTGCAGCAGTTATCTATTAAGAAAAAACGACTGGAAGAACGTTTCTTCGAATTAACCAATAACTAACCTTATCAATTCAAGTATATTATGTCTAATTTGTTAAGAACAGAGTGGCTTAAACTAAAAAATTATCCAGGCTTTTGGTGGCTTATGGGTATGACGGTTTTATCGTACCCCGCCATTAATGGAATGTTTTATTTTGTTTTTAAAACAGAAACAAGTAATTCTAAACAGGCCGCACAATTGTTGAAAATGCTGTTGGGCAATCCTTTTGAGTTTCCGGAAGTGTTCAGAACTGCGGCGTTTTTGTCTTCGTGTTTTGTTACTGTTCCTGCATTACTGGTGATTATGCTGATTACAAACGAATACACGTATAAAACAAACCGCCAGAATGTGATTGATGGCTGGAGCAGGAATCAATTTCTCATTGCCAAGTTTTTTAACGTTGTTATTATTTCTCTCATAGTAATAGCTCTTTACGCAATTGTAACTTTTTCCATTGGCTTTATTAATACAGGCGCAGATGTAAAAGATAAATTCCAACTGGTACATTATATTGGTTTGTTTGGATTACAAACTTTTGCTCAATTGTCATTTGCATTCCTGCTTGGTCTTTTAATTAAACGAGCATTTATTGCATTGGGTGTATTTATTTTTTACAAGGTTCCTGTTGAAAATATATTGGCAGAGTTGTTGAAAAAATATGTGCATCCGGAAGCAGGTCGTTTTTTACCTACAGAGTCATCTGATCTGTTAACACCTGTGCCCGCATTTTTTGGCAGGCTTGATCAAAAAGTATATGATCATTCTCTTAGTATTGTTAACCAGCAGGTATTTGTTACCGTTGCATACTTGCTTTTGTTCTGGGGCTTGGTATTCTGGATCTATAAAAAACGTGACCTTTGATTATGATGAAAAAAGTTACAACTCTGTTTATTGCAGTACTGGTTTGCACTGCTGCTGCTCAGGCACAAAATATTTCTACAGTTATTAAAACCGAAGCGTTGAATATGGGGCGTGCGCTAGCTGTTATGGATTTTGATGCCTATAGCAAATACATGTATCCTTCACTGGTGTTGGACAAAACATCGAAGGAGAAAATGAGACAGGGGCTTGATTCAGTAGAGAAATACCGTCAGCAATTTGGTATCAAAGTAAAACAGATACTGATGGGCAATCCATCGGAAGTGCAAACATATAAAGGGGTGATGCAATGCACATTGCCGCAAACAACCACTATTGAATCGATCATGGGTACAGTTAGTTTTGAAACCACATTGATCGGTTTATCGCACGATGGGAAGAAATGGTATTTTGCCGATGCGATGCTTTACCGGCAGCAGGAAACAAAAGCCAAACTGCCTGAGTTGAGTCCAAAGTTGGTCATCCCTGCGCAAAAAGCACCGGTGATGAAACCGAATGAAGAAAAGAATAAGAATTAAGCTGTCAGTTCATTCAATGCAGCTGTAAGTGATGGATACAGAAATTGAAACCCGGTAGTCCTGATCTTTTCGGAACTTACTGTTGCACTTTTTAATACTTCAACACTCATTTCTCCAAGTACAAGTTTCAATACAGCAGATGGAACAGGGATGGTAATAAATGCTTTCCCCCTCATTTTTTCAGCAAGTGATAAAATGAGTGTTTTATTTGTTACCGGTTCAGGGGATACTGCATTAAACACACCGCTAAGCTGGTTGTTTTCCATGGCATATGCATAAAGGCGAACGAGGTCTGTTATGTGTATCCAGCTTACAACCTGGTTGCCGGTTCCTAACACTGATGCCAACCCAAACCGAAGCGGTTTTTTAAATTCAGCAAGTGCGCCGCCATCATTACTCAAAGCAATACCGGTACGCAGTTTCACCAACCGCTTCCCAAGTTGAGTAACAGGTTCAATGCTGTTTTCCCAATCGCTGCAGGTGCTGCCAAGAAAATCGGTGTACGCAGGGTCGGTTTCTATAAATGCTTTTTCTTTATCAGGGCCATACCAGCCAATACCGCTTGCACTAATAACTGCCTGCACATGGTTATCGGTTTCTTTCAACGCTTTTGCCAATAATGCGCTGGCATTTATGCGGCTGTTTCTGATCTCCTCTTTTCTTTTTTTTGTCCATCGTTTATCAGCCACACCAGCACCGGCAAGGTGAATGATATAATCGGCTTGCGATATGGCATTACTGTCAATAATACCAGCTTCCGGATCCCAACGCATATATGTAACAGATGCGTCAGCATTTTTGTTTACTGAGCGTGAGAGAATGATAATGGCATGACCTTTGGCGGATAAATGTTTTGTAAGTGCAGTGCCTATTAACCCGGTACCCCCGGTAATACAAACCGTAGCCATAGATGGTTTTGTTTTTTGTAAGATATGTGCAATTTAATTTTTAACTGCATCTTGTATACGAAATGTTCGCTTTCAACGTAATTTTAAATAGTAATCACTGACAGATATGAAGATCATGAAAACGATAGTTCTGGCCATTACCGCTATTCTTACAGTTTCATTTGCTGATGCGCAACGGATTTATTATTCCGAGCCTGATCGTGATGACCTGCGGCAGCTCAAATTTGAAGTAATGGGCAAGTATGGTTCAAACTACCTTGTGTACAAGAACAACCGAACCCGTCATTTTGTTTCTGTGTATGATGCGGAGATGAAACAAAAAGACAAAGTGGAGCTTGATTTTATTCCCGACAGGGCAATTAATGTAGATGTGTTTTCGCACCCTGATCATTCCATGGTCATTTACCAGTTCCAGAAAAAGAATATTGTTTATTGCATGGGTGTGATGATTGATGGCAACGGAAAAAAGATTGGTGAACCACTTGAACTTGATACTACAGAACTCAGCATTTTCAGCGATAACAAAATTTACAGCACCATCATCAGTGATGATAAGCAGAAAATAATGGTGTTCAAGATGAAGAATAAACAGCGGGATGATTTTACCATTCAAACATTGCTGCTTAGTCATAACCTGATGCCCATCCGCCGGGCGTCGTTTGCTTATCACTTGGAAAATTCAAAAGAGGCCATTGCTGATTTTTATCTTGATAATGAAGGAAACTTCCTGTTCAGTCATGTGGCTCGCCCCGCATCAAGAGAATATATCAGCAAGGCAAGGCTGGTGGTACTCCCTGCATATGCTGACTCAATTAAATGGTTTGATCTTACACTGGATAAAGTGTTGCTTGATGAGTTGAGGATTAAAGTTGACAATCTAAATGGACGTTATATTCTTACTTCGCTTTATTCAAAAACAAGAAGGGGTAATATTGACGGGCTGTTTACAGCTGTGATTAATAAAGATCTTTCCGGTACTGATATAGAAAAAGCAATTGAATTCAATGACGAATTCAGGGCGATGGCCAAAGGTGATAACTCTGCAAGAATGGCGTTTAATAATTACTTTTTGAAACATCTTATTGTACGGAAAGATGGTGGGTTGCTCATAACAGGTGAAAGCACATACGGTAATTCACGTGGTGGTAACTTTAACCGTTGGGATAATCCATGGATGTGGGGTAACTCATTTTATCCCGGCAGTTATTGGGGCTGGAGCCCCTATAATAATTGGGGCTGGGGTGGATTTGGAAGTGGCTGGAATTCGCCGTACGGCTGGGGTGGCGCACAACAAACAAGATATTATGCCGATAATGTAATGGTGATCTCACTGGATAAAGACGCAAACATGCAATGGAATAATGTGGTGGCAAAAACGCAGTTTGATGATAATACAGATAATATGATCAGCTACCAGATCATGAACAGTGGTGCTGAATTATTATTCCTGTACAACGAATGGAGCCGCAGGTCACCCATGCTGAATGCTCAATCACTTGACCCCAACGGCCGCATCAATAAAGAACCACCATTAAAAAGCCTCGATAAGGGATATGAATTTATGATCCGCTTTGGTAAACAGGTAAGTTCAAGAGAAATGATCGTCCCCTGTCTTTATCGTAATTCATTCAGCTTTGCCCGAATAGAATTTTAGTTCAACAAACAGGAATAGAAAATACCGGAAGCTTTGCTCCGGTATTTTTTTTGGTGAAGTGAATTTCTTTCGTGAATGTTTGCGAAGCAAATCAAACTGAACTGTGGTCCGCTTTTTCTCTGGAAATAATCCGCTGAATGTACTTATCCTGTTTTTTTTAGGGGTACTTATTAAGTTGCCCTATTTCATTACGCCTGTAATTCCCAAACCGGAAGTAACAGACGGGTTTCTTTATATTGAATTACTGAAAGCATTAAAGCAAAGCGGCACAGTATTCCCGGTATTATATCCCATTCTTGCATTTGTTTTGCTGTTTACGCAGGCCATTACATTTAACGGCCTTGTAAATGATCAGAAACTTTTCTCTACACCTAATTATTTATTGGCCTTATCGTACCTGGTTATTACCAGCGTTGTTCCTGAGTGGAATGTGTTATCGCCTGCACTCATCATTAACACTATTCTTGTATGGGCATGGCCCAGGATGGTGGGTTTATACAATCATCCTAAACCCAAAACTATCCTGTTTAATATTGGTTTCGGATTTGGAATTTGTTCATTTTTCTATTTCCCATCGGCATACCTGTTGTTATTGCTGATTGTAGCACTTCTCCTGTTCCGACCGTTTTATTTAACGGAATGGTTGATTGCCATACTTGGCATCCTTACACCTTTTTACTTCCTGTTTGTTTACTTTTTTGTGTGGGATAAATGGTATATGACCGAAGCTGTGGTGCCGGCACAATACCTGCGATTGCCCGATGTGCTCTTCAATTGGGAGTTTTGGGTAACCTTTAGTCTGGTGTTGTTTCCGTTACTGGTGGGGCTGTTAATGAGCAGGCAATATTCTCCACGTTTGTTAGTACAGACAAGGAAGAGCTGGAATTTCATGATTTTTTATCTCATCATTGCCTTGTTCATTCCTTTTGTAAACAGTTTCCAGGGGCTTACCCATTGGGTGCTGGCAGCTGTACCATTAAGTCTGTTTCATGCAGCTTTCTATTTTTATCCTAAAAAGAAAACTTTCCCTGAGCTTATTTTCTGGCTCAGCCTTATTTGGGTGGTAGCAAATTATGCGAACCTGAGCAGCTAATGGGCATCAACCCTTACCTTTGCACTTTCCTTTTTTATATGAAATTTGGTATTGTTGTTTTCCCCGGCAGTAATTGCGACAGAGATATGCAGGACTCCCTGCAACATGATTTGAATCAGGAGGTGATCATGCTTTGGCATAAAGACAAAGACCTCAGCATGTTTTCAACTGAAGACTGTATTGTGCTTCCCGGCGGTTTTTCTTACGGTGATTATTTACGCTGCGGTGCTATTGCACGTTTCAGTCCAATGATGGAAAGTGTGATTGCTTTCGCCAACAAAGGCGGAAAAGTGCTGGGTGTTTGTAACGGTTTCCAGATTTTGTGCGAAAGCCATCTTTTACCAGGTGCTTTGCTGCGTAATGCCAATCAAAAGTTCATCTGTAAAAATATTTACCTTACTGGTGCTGGCGGTTCGGGCCTTAAAATCCCGATTGCACATGGCGAAGGACGTTATTTTGCTGATGAAAAAACGCTGGATGCTTTGGAAACAAATGGCCAGGTGATCTACCGTTATTCAGATGGGCAGGGAAATATTACAGCAGAAGCAAATCCCAATGGTGCTATCAGAAATATTGCGGGTATTTCTAATAAAGAAGGGAATGTGTTTGGTATGATGCCTCACCCTGAGCGTGCAACCAGCACAATTTTAGGCAATACTGATGGACGTATTATCCTCAACACACTGTTAATCAATGCAGCTGTGACAATCTGATCATTTCCCAAATCGTAAATGATTTGATAAAATTTCGTTTTGTGACCTGGCTGACATTTCTGTAACGGGATTTGGAGGCATCTTTGCAATTGAAAGCGGGTAAAAAAGCAGATCATGACAAAATTTCTAACTACAATTGGATTATTATTTATTTCCCTTTCGTTGTTTGCACAAAGCGGCAGCAAGGTGAAATGGGATTACACAGTAAAAAAAATAGCAGATAAAAAATACGAAGTGCGGATGACGGCAAATATTCAGCCGGGCTGGCACTTGTATAGTCAAACTCAAAGCGAAGATGCGATTGCGCTGCCAACCACCATTACGTTTGCAAAAAATCCATTGCTCATTGTTAGCGGTAAACCCAAAGAAGTGGGCAAACTAACCGATGCGTTTGATAAAGCCACACAATCACGTTCCCGTTTTTATTCCAATAAAGTAGAATTTATACAGGTTGTTACCGTAAAATCAAATGTAAAAACATCCGTTACAGGCGATGTTGAGTTTATGGTATGTGATGATAAACAGTGCCTTCCTCCCGATAAATCGAAGTTCAGTGTAAAGCTGGAAGGATAAAATATTTTGAGTCCCGTCTTGTAAAAGACGGGATTTTTTAAACTCTGTTTATCATGCAATTATTTCTACGTTCTTTTCTATTCTCTTTTATTTCATTATTCTTTTTACAGGTTGCAACAGCGCAGGATTCTTCTTTTGTGCAATGGGAAGCAAGTAGTAAAAAAACAGGTACTGCAGAATATGAACTGCAGTTCAAAGGCAGGATAAAGCCGGGGAAATTTCTGTACCTGTTTACCAAAGATGCGGAAGGGCTTGATTCCATTGCTGTACGGTTTACAGACAGCTCCATTGTGAATGATGGATTTATGCAGATAAAGCTTGGCAGCAGTTCATTTGCCGATCCCATCTTCGATAACAAACATGTCCTTATTGCAAAAGAAGAAGTGCTGCTGTCGCAAAAAATAAAACTCACCGGAGTAGTGCCCGCCCAGTTAAAGGGAACACTGTTGTTTTCAACAGGTGGTGTTGATGAATTTTTACCTGCGCAGGAATTTTCGTTTGATGTAAAAATGGAAGGCGGTGTGTCGCAAACGGCACGCATTAAGATCAATAGTATTGATATTGATAATCCTGTAAATAATTGCGGCGATGAAGGAACCGAAGGAAAAAGCCTGTGGGGTATTTTTCTGCTGGGCTTAATTGGCGGTTTTATTGCATTGCTGACGCCCTGTGTGTTTCCGTTGATACCGTTAACGGTTTCGTTTTTTACAAAGCGAAGTGGCAGCAGGGGCAAAGGCATCCGCAATGCATTGCTCTATGGTTTTTTTATCTTCCTCATCTATATATTGTTGAGTTTACCGTTTCATTTACTCGACCAAACCGATCCGGAAATACTCAATAACATTTCAACCAATGTTTGGCTCAACATTATTTTCTTTATCATTTTTGTGGTGTTTGCCATTTCGTTTTTTGGCTATTTTGAAATAACACTGCCGGGCAATTTTGCCAACAGGGCCGATTCGAAAGCAAGTGTTGGAAGTATGCTTGGCATTTTCTTTATGGCGCTTACGCTGGCTATTGTTTCGTTCTCCTGTACAGGTCCTATTCTTGGCTCATTGCTGGCAGGCGCACTTACAAAAGACGGTGGTGCCATTCAACTCACATTTGGAATGGGCGGTTTTGGTTTAGGTCTTGCTTTACCATTTGCATTGTTTGCCATGTTTCCTAACTGGTTGCAATCATTGCCAAAAAGTGGTGGTTGGTTAAATACAGTGAAAGTGGTACTGGGTTTCCTGGAGCTGGCAATGGCGGTGAAGTTCTTAAGCAATGCAGACTTGGTAAAGCAATGGCACCTGTTGCCTCGTGAAATATTTATTGGTATATGGGTAGTAATAGGAGTACTTATTGTTCTTTATCTTCTCGGATTTATCAAATTTCCGCATGATGATAAGAAGGTAAAAATTGGTGGCGTACGCTGGACGTTTATCGCCCTGTTTGCTACCGCTACCATTTACCTGATGCCCGGTGTAACCAATACAAAAGCTGCGAACCTTACGTTGATCAGTGGATTTCCACCACCACTTTGTTATAGTGTTTATAAACATCCGGTGAATTGCGAAAACTCATTAGAACCTCTGCGTGATTATGAAGAAGCATTGGCACTGGCAAGAAAAGAAAACAAACCATTGCTGATTGATTTTACCGGTTGGGCTTGTGTGAATTGCCGTAGAATGGAAGAAAATGTGTGGACCGATCCGGAAGTGCTTGACTTGATGAAGAATAAATTTGTTGTCGTATCGCTCTATGTGGATGAGCGGAAAGTGTTACCTGCTGCACAGCAGCAAACATTTACAACTAAAACCGGTGGCAGGAAAGAAATAATAACTGTTGGTGATAAATGGGCCACGTTCCAAAGCGAAAATTTTGATGCAGTAGCTCAACCGCAGTATGCAATTATAGGGTTAGATGAAACTGCCTTAACCAAAACAAAAGCATATACACCAAGTGCATCGGAGTTTAAGCAATGGCTGGAGTGTGGTTTGGATGCATTTGGAAAGACTGCTAAGTAAGTTTTTATTTAATTCTAAAAAGATATAACAACAGTAAATAAAAAATCCCTCCACTCTGGAGGGATTTGGTTTTGTCAGGCTCTCTTAAAGGAAATGCGTTTTACAGAGCGATTTGTTTTTCTGTCATCATTTTACGCATGTTAATGAGTCCGTAACGCATACGGCCCAGAGCAGTATTAATGCTGCAGTTGGTAAGCGTAGCGATCTCTTTAAAACTCAGATCGGCGTAATGACGCAGGATGATCACTTCTCGTTGTTCTTCAGGTAACAGATCCAGCATCCGGCGGATACGGTCATAACTCTGGTTTTTCATCATCTTTTCCTCAGCATTATCATTACTGAAATTGAGTACTTCGAAAATATCGTGGTTATCACTTGTTTTAATGGTAGGGGTGCGCTTTACACGGCGGAAATGATCTACACAAAGGTTGTGAGCAATACGCATAGCCCAGGGAAGAAATTTCCCTTCCTCTGTATAGCGCCCGCCACGAATGGTGTCAATTACTTTAATGAACATATCCTGGAAGAGGTCTTCGGCCAGATATTTATCCTTCACCAGTAAAAAAATGGAGGTATAGAGCTTGTCTTTATGACGCAGCACTAAGGTTTCCATGGCTTCTCCTTCACCGTCTTTAAACAGGTGAACGAGTTGTTGATCGGTAAATTGTTGATACAGATGCATACACTTCTACGGTTGATGGTTTTCAATAAAGGGTTTCAGCTAATAAGCAATACTGAAATTGTTGTGTAGAAGTTTGATGCTATAGGCAGAAGAAATTTGGGTTTCTGATTTGAATATTGAATTTCGAAATAAAAGTAATAGAATTATTTCATTCTTCCAACATTCAGGATTATTTAACGTATTACCCCGCAGCGCTCTAATAGTAATTTCCCGACACTGTAGTAAAAGCAGGACAGTGGGTCTTAAAATGCTTGTAGTACCAACTCCCAAAAATGAGATGCACAAATTTTTAGCAATTCTCGTCCTTTGATTTGTTTATCATCTAAATTTGTTTTTCTATGGCCACAGCAGCAAAAAAGAAGAAGATTGATCTTTCAGTTCCCTTAAAAAAGGAAGATATCTATATAAAAGGGGCAAGGGTACATAACCTGAAAAATGTATCTGTACAAATTCCCCGTAACAAATTGATTGTGGTAACAGGCGTTTCCGGCAGCGGTAAATCATCGCTTACCATTGATACGTTGTATGCCGAGGGGCAGCGGCGTTATGCCGAAAGCCTGAGTGCTTATGCAAGGCAGTTCCTCAACAGAATGGATAAACCTGATGTTGATTACATCAAAGGATTGTGCCCGGCCATTGCTATTGAACAAAAGGTAATTACACGAACACCAAGAAGCACGGTGGGCAGTATGACCGAGATCTATGATTACCTGCGGTTGCTGTTTGCAAGGGCTGGCAAAACTATTTCTCCGGTAAGTGGCAGGGAGGTAAAGAAAGATGATGTGGCAGATGTGGTACAAGCAATTGCACAACGGAAAGAAGGTGCGAAGATCTTGATGTTAGTGAAATTTCCTGTTCATGCTAAACGAAGCAGCAGAGAGGAGTTAAATATCCTATTGCAAAAAGGGTTTACCAGGGTGTATAAGAAAAGCACTGCCGGAAAACAAAAAAACGAAACTGGAGAAACGCTTCACATTGAAGATCTGCTTGAGTTAGGTGATAAAGAGTTGAACGCTCAATTGAATATCAAAAGTGCTGATACAATTATTTATGTGTTGGTTGACAGGCTGGTGGGTAAAGCCTTTGATGAAGATGAATTGCATCGTATTGGCGATAGTGCAGGCACCGCTTTTTTTGAAGGAGAGGGTGAGGCCTATGTTGAAATTGATGGCAAAGAGTTACTGCATTTCTCCAATCGGTTTGAATTAGATGGAATAAAGTTTGAAGAACCTGTACCCAACCTGTTTTCTTTCAACAATCCTTATGGAGCCTGTCCTGTTTGTGAAGGTTTCAGCCAGGTGCTGGGTATTGATGAAGATCTGGTAATACCTGACAAAAGTTTAAGTGTGTATGAAGGTGCTGTTGCTCCATGGAAAGGAGAAAAGTTAGGTTGGTGGAGAGAGCAGTTTATTAAAGCAACAGCCAAAACAAGCTTCCCGATTCATAAGCCAATCATTGATTTAACCAAACAACAATACGACCAGCTGTGGAAAGGTGTCGGTACAGCATTGGGCATCGATGATTTCTTTAAAGAAGTTGAACAGAATTTGTACAAGGTGCAGTATCGTGTATTGCTGAGTCGTTATCGTGGCCGCACTACCTGTACCGATTGTGGCGGTTACCGTTTACGGAAAGAAGCATTGTATGTAAAAGTAGCCGGCAAACATATTGGTGAGTTATGTGAAATGCCGGTGAAAGAATTGAAAGTTTGGTTTGATGAACTGCAGCTGAGTGAATATGATAAAAGTGTTGCCAAACGAATCCTCATTGAGATCAATAACCGGGTAAATACATTGCTGCATGTGGGGCTTGGGTATCTTACGTTAAACCGGTTGGCAAATAGTTTAAGTGGTGGCGAAAGCCAGCGTATTCAGCTTACACGTTCATTGGGAAGTAATCTGACAGACTCCCTATACATTCTTGATGAGCCATCCATTGGGCTGCATCCGAGAGATACGACTAATCTTATTACTGTATTAAAAGAATTGCGCAATCTTGGCAATACGGTTGTGGTGGTGGAGCATGATGAAATGATGATGCGTGAAGCAGATCATATTATTGATATGGGGCCATTGGCAAGTCACCTCGGCGGTGAAGTAATTGCAGAAGGTGATTATGATGCCATCATCAACAATAAAAAAAGCCTGACCGGAAAATACCTGAGTGGCGCAATGGAGATACAGGATTTTGGTAAACCACGTAAATGGAACAGGAGTATTACAGTAGAAGGTGCACGGCAGCATAATCTGAAAAATATTACTGTTGAGTTTCCATTAAATGTATTGTGCGTGGTGAGCGGGGTGAGTGGCAGTGGTAAAACAACGCTTGTAAAAAGCATTCTGTATCCTGCATTAAGCAAGCTGAAAGGTGAATTCAGTGATCGCCCCGGTATGCACAAACAGTTGAGTGGCGATATTGATTCCATTGCCCAGATTGAAATGGTTGATCAGAATCCCATTGGTAAAAGTAGCCGCAGCAATCCTGTTACATATATCAAAGCTTATGACGAAATCAGAGATTTGTATTCAAATCAGCCATTGAGCAAGATACGTGGCTTTCAACCCAAGCATTTTTCATTTAACGTAGATGGTGGCCGTTGCGATGCATGTAAAGGCGAAGGAGAACAGGTAGTGGAAATGCAGTTCCTGGCCGATGTGCATTTAACCTGCGAAGTGTGCGGCGGTAAGCGGTTTAAAGAAGAAGTGCTTGATGTGAAGTATAATGATAAAAGCATTCATGATGTTTTAGAAATGAGTGTGGATGAAGCAATTGATTTCTTTCGTGCAGAAAAAGATCTTGTAAGGAAATTAATGCCTTTGAGTGATGTAGGGTTAGGTTATGTAAAGCTGGGGCAAAGCAGCGATACATTGAGTGGAGGCGAAGCGCAACGTGTGAAGCTTGCTTCTTTTCTGGGTCGTGGTAATGGGCAAGGGAATATTCTCTTCATTTTTGATGAGCCAACAACAGGTCTGCATTTTAATGACATCAATAAACTGCTGAAGAGTTTTCATGCGTTGATCGAAAAAGGACATTCTGTTCTTGTAATTGAACACAATACCGATGTGATCAAACGTGCAGATTGGGTAATTGATCTGGGGCCGGAAGCCGGTGATGGCGGAGGTGAAGTTGTTTATACCGGCTTGCCATCGGGCATGAGCAAAGCAAAACAAAGCCAAACAGCAAAGTATATTTAATCAGTATAAAATAACCTGTTGATCCTGTTTAGATGAATGCTCATCCATCACCACAACACGGTAGTTACCTTTTGGCAGGTGTGCAATATTTAATTCAAGATCAGTAGCCGATCGTTTAAAGAAATACCTGGCTGTTTGTGTACCCGTTGCTGAATAAAATGTAACAGTAATTTTTCCCTGGAATGTCAATGCATCAAGATGAATGAACATGCGTGATGAAACCGGGTTTGGATATATGCTGAAGTTTTTAACATGACGATATTCCACCTGTTCAGTTATTGAATAACTGATATCGCCTGTAAACCCTCTTGCTTTTATACGGTAAAAAGTTGTGCCTGTTGCAGGAAAACTATCCGAAGCAAAGTAACTGTGTACATTAAGTGAAGCAGCCAACGATTGATGTGTACTTACCGTTTTCCAGTTTTGATGATCGGTGCTTTTTTCAACAATGTAATGATCAATGCCCGCTTCACCACTTACAGTCCATGTGAGCTGCGTGTAACGTTGGCTGTTCAGTTTAGCCGTGAAAGAAACGAAACTGACAGGCAATACATGTTCTTGAAAACCACTTGGAGAAGCCCCCGACACACGGTCGGAATAAGCAGGGCCAACAATAATACCATCTACATTTCCCTTGTACTTTGTTACTCCTCCAATTTCAATTACTTCAGATGGTGTGCCGTTTGGGCGTATGGTACCGCCCACATAAACAAATATTTTCGAGTTGTTTCCGAGATTAAGTTTGCCGCCAGATGAAAAACTCAACGTACCGTAAACCCTGATAACAAGGTTGGGCGTATTGTTGTAGATGTTTGTTTTAACACCCATTGTTATACCTACGGGTATAATAATCGTATCCCCATTTTGAGGAACAACCGCAGGCGACCAGTTGCTTGCGACAGACCAGCCCTGCCCGGAATTACCCACCGCTGTTTTTATAGCGGCTTTCGACAGGCAGCTGACGGATAGAAAAAATGAAAGAGTAAAAAGTAGTTTCATGGGCTGGGATATTGGATGACCAAAAATAAGAGTAACTACTTATTTTAAATAGAGTATAAACGCTGCAATTATAATAGGTGTAATATTTCTGATTTATTTCGTATTTATACGAAAAACCGTTTCGTTGATTTACGATTTATGCCCAAAAGAAAAAGGTCTGTACAACTCTTCAATGAGTTATACAGACCTTTTTATCAATAAATAAGTAAGTGTTTATCTTAATCTGTCCATGCTCTTTATCAGCCTCTCATCTTTTCTTATTCCCAAAAGGGCAAGAATGAAAAATACAGGAACAAGAAGTGTGAGGACTGCTGTTAAGCTGTAGTTACCCTGTGTAAATGTTTGGCTTTGTTGGTAATAAACGGCAATTGTTACCAACTGTAGTAAAAGTCCAGCTAAACCAAACCTTGATTGCAGTTTACGGTTTTTAAACAAAAATACAGCTGCCAAAGCAATGAGGGCAACAGCCACTGAAAGTATCAGCAACAGGAAATACGAACTGCCGGTAAGCTTTTCAAAAAGATTATTTTCTTTAACTCCGCTGAAAAACGGAAGCTTTAATGCAGCAAGTGATGCAGCCGCTGCCAGTAATAACCAAATGGTTTGAATGCGTTGAATCATACAATCTGTTTATTGAATTAACCTAACTCAGGATATAATGGAAACTGCTCCATAAAGGCATTTACTTCTTTACGAACAGCAGCCAGGTATGCATCATCATCTGCATTCATTAAGCTGCGGTCAATAACATCCACCACAAAATCCATGTGTTCTTCTTTCATTCCACGTGATGTAATAGCTGCCACGCCTGTGCGTATACCGCTTGTTACAAACGCACTCTTATCATCAAAAGGCACCATGTTTTTATTAGTAGTAATATCAGCTTTGCCTAAAACCCCCTCTGCTTTTTTACCACTGATGTTTTTGTTTCGAAGATCAATGAGCATTAAATGGTTATCGGTACCGTTCGAGATCAACTGGTATTCTCTTTTTACAAATGCTGCAGCCATGGCTTGTGCGTTTACCTGCACCTGTTTTGCATACGCAGTAAAGTCGTCTGTCAGTATTTCTCCAAACGCAACTGCCTTCGCAGCAATAACATGCTCCAGTGGTCCGCCCTGTTGTCCAGGAAATACCGCCAGATCAATCAGGTTACTCATCATGCGGATGTTTCCTTTCGGATCTTTCAAACCAAAGGGGTTTTCAAAATCTTTTTTCATCAGGATCACACCACCACGTGGTCCACGTAATGTTTTGTGCGTGGTTGATGTTACAAAATGACACGCATCAAAAGGTGAGCTTAATAAACCTTTTGCTATAAGGCCGGCAGGGTGTGCCATATCACACCAAACAAAAGCACCAACTTCGTCAGCTACTTTACGGATACGTGCATAATCCCAGTCACGGCTGTATGCGCTTGCACCACAAATGATCACTTTTGGTTTTACCTCACGTGCTTTTGTTTCAAGCATTTCATAATCGATCAAACCGGTTTCTTTTACCACACCATAAAAATGTGGTTTGTATAATTTCCCACTGAAGTTTACAGCAGAGCCATGTGTAAGATGTCCGCCCATGCTCAGATCAAGACCAAGAATATCATCGCCGGGCTGAAGAATAGAACTCAGCAAAGCTGCATTTGCCTGCGCACCGCTGTGTGGCTGCACATTGGCATATTCGCAATTGAAGATCTCTTTTAAACGGTCAATGGCTAATTGTTCAGTTTGGTCTACTATTTCGCAACCACCATAGTAACGACGGCCAGGGTAACCTTCTGCATATTTGTTGGTAAGAACACTTCCCATTGCCTGCATAACCTGCAGAGAAGTAAAGTTTTCTGAGGCAATTAATTCAATACCGTGGCGCTGACGTTGTAATTCCTGGTTGATGAGATCGAAAATGACTGTGTCTCTTTGCATGAGTGGTTGTGCTGTTTAGTTGATTGAAACAATGCAGGATAAACTGAAAAGCATTGCTGCATAGTACAGTGGCTTACAAGTGAATAATGCCTGTGTGCAACTGCGGCGGGGAAGGCATAACAACAGCTGAAAGATGTATGATTGCCGGCAACCCACCCTGTTTCCTGTTTTTTGCGTGGCAAAAATAAGCCAGTATAAACTGTTACCGAACTTTACAACGTTTTTTTATGAACAGAATTTAAAGAGATGGTAGCTACGGTTATTCTAAAATGTCCTACTTTAGCCGCTTCTGTCTTAGGCCATGCTTACAATAGTTTGTTTTTCTGCATGCAGGAGCAAGCGTTGCCGGCAAACAAGATAATAGAAACGATCACATGAAAGCAATCATTCCGGTGGCCGGTGCAGGTACCAAGCTGCGGCCACACACATATACACAACCCAAAGCGCTCATTCCCATAGCAGGTAAAACTGTTTTGAGTATCATCATTGAACAGTTGCAGGATGCAGGCGTGCAGGAATTTATTTTTATTACAGGTTATCTCGGCGAAAAAATTCAGGATTATGTAAA
>NZ_CAMLGT010000048.1 GCF_946479605.1 uncultured Lacibacter sp. | reverse complement strand
TGCATGGAGCAATGCTTATTTTAAAACAGATGAAACAGGGTTACAATATGTTGATCATTGTGTGGGTAATGTTGGCTGGAACCAAATGAATCCCTGGGTAAGTTTTTATGAAAATGTAATGGGTTTCCGCAATATCCTCAGCTTTGATGATAACGATATTTCTACCGAATACTCAGCCTTGATGAGTAAGGTAATGAGCAATGGAAATGGGTATGTAAAGTTCCCCATTAACGAACCTGCCGAAGGCAAAAAGAAATCGCAGGTGGAAGAGTATCTCGATTATTATGCGGGTGAAGGCGTGCAGCATGTGGCGTTAGCAACTAATAATATTGTTGAAACAGTAATGGCATTACGCAGCCGTGGAGTAGAGTTTTTGCGTGTTCCCACCACTTATTATGATGATCTGCTCGATCGTGTTGGGCATATTGATGAAGATCTGGAGCCGTTAAAAGAGTTGGGCATCTTGGTCGATCGGGACGATGAAGGATATTTACTGCAGATATTTACCAAGCCGGTTGAAGACCGCCCTACGCTGTTTTTTGAGATCATTCAGCGGAAAGGTGCCCAGAGTTTTGGTAAAGGAAACTTTAAAGCTTTGTTTGAGGCAATAGAAAGAGAGCAGGAAGCAAGAGGAAATCTGTAATTTTACGGGGCAGTTTTACTGCCCCGTTTCTTTTGAATTTATCCACAATTTGAAATATTTTTGACAACAGCCCGTTCATAACAAATCCAGTATGCTCAAAAAAAGCCTCTTATTCGTTCTCAGTATTGGCCTGGTATTTACAGGTGTTTTTGCGCAATCTCATTATGAGGGCAGCAGCGCTACAGTTTCGGCAGCCCGTACATTTAAAGGTGCCAATCTCTTTTCAAAAGTTGAAGATTCGTTACGCAAGGAATTAAAGGAAAAAGGTTTTCAATGGCCTTTAAAGTACATGTATGTACGTGCCTTTAAACATGAAAAGCAATTAGAGGTGTGGTTAAAAAATGATTGGGCTGAAAAATTTGAACTCTTCAAAGTATATAAAGTATGTGCTACATCAGGCACTTACGGGCCAAAACGTAAAGAAGGCGATAAACAAATACCGGAAGGGTTTTATTATATCAATGAATTCAAACCCAACAGTAATTATCATCTTGCATTGGGTTTAAACTACCCCAACGCATCAGATGCTATCCTGAGCGATCATAACAAACCAGGTGGCGATATTTATATTCATGGTAATTGTGTAACCATTGGCTGCCTGCCGTTAACTGATTCTCTCATTGAGCAGGTGTATTACCTGGCATCTATTGTAAAAGATCAGGGACAGGATTTTATTCCGGTACATATTTACCCATTGCGCTATGATAGCGAAAAAGCAATGCAACAACTTGTATCGAAAACAAAACACAAACAAGGTGTACAGGAATTTGCTACACAAATACAGGAAGCGTACGAATTTTTTGAAGACACACATCAGTTGCCTGCTGTTATGATCTCGAAAAACGGGAACTATGTTGTGGCAGGTAACCCTGACATACCAAAAGTAAAACGCCTAAAGGTTATTGAAACCAACGATAAGGTAAATCCTTATGCAGCATGGGCGTTGGAAGAAAAAGTTGATCGTGTGCCATTTCACAAAGATGGTAATGCGGCATTGCAGAAGTGGTTGTTTAATTTAAGTCAGTCACTTGTTCCTATGTTGAATGGAAATACTTCCATGTCGTTACAGGTTGAGTTTATTGTTGATAAAAATGGCAATACTGCTTTGGCAACGGTTATTCGTGGTGGTTATACTGAGTTGAATAAAGTGGTGAAAGAAAAATTTGAAAAGGAATTGAAATGGCAGCCTGCGTTAAAAGATGGTGAGGCTGTTAATACCAAACTTGTACAGAACCTGAATATTGTTGCTCCTGAAGATTTAGATTAAGCACCTTTTACCCAAGTCCGGCATTCATGTAAAGCGTTCCCGACCCTGGTGAAACCCAACCACATGAAGAATGGATCGATCATAACTATCTGCTTATCTCTGTTTGCTTTTTTATCTCCACAAGAAAGCAAAGGGCAAACTATATCCGGTGTTATAAATAGTTATTATAATGTAACAGGTATAACCAATTACGGCACTTACAATTCTTACTCTTATTCCGGAATTACTTTACAAAGTGTAACAGGATTATCTGCCGGTGATCGTGTTTTGATCATTCAGATGAAGGGTGCGACGATTACCAGTTCCAACAGCTCAAGCTTTGGAGATGTTTCATCTATAGGAAATGCCGGTAAATATGAATTCTCATCTGTCTGTGGGTTTTTAAACAACACTATTGTATTGAGTAATCATTTGCTGCATACCTATGATGTAGCAAGTGTGCAGGTTGTGCGGGTGCCTGTGTATACAGATGTTACGGTAACAGGTACAGTAAGAGCAACCGAATGGGATCCCGTTTCTGAAACCGGAGGTGTTATTGCTTTTGAAGCATCAGGGACAGTTACACTTAATGCTGCAATAAGTGCAGATAGTGCGGGGTTTAAAGGAGGTGGGCTTTTTGTGAATACAACTGACCGATGTGGGGAAGAAACAGGATATTATTATTCACTTGCACAATCATCAGGTTCCAATCTTGGAGGTTCGCCAAAAGGCGAAGGTGTAGCCTATTACATTGCAAACAGGGAGTATGGCCGTGGAAGACAATCAAACGGAGGTGGTGGTGCGAATGTTGATAATACAGGTGGAGGTGGTGGCAGTAACTATGGAACAGGTGGAAATGGTGGCGAAAAAAACAATTCATTTTGGTGTAGTGCCAATACTGTTGGTTTAGGCGGCATGGCACTAAACTTACTGGGCTATCCTGCCTCAGTTACTGCAACAAGCACCAACAATAAAATTTTTCTTGGCGGTGGTGGAGGCTGCGGTGAAATGAATAATATTTATAGCGGAACAACAGGTGCAGGCACTCCTGGTGGCGATGGCGGTGGGATTGTTTTTATCAAAGCTTCTACTTTAGTTGGAAATGGTTTCAACATTTCTGCCAATGGAGCACAAGGTGTAAACCCTGTTTTACCTGTTAAAACAGAGGCTGCCGGCGATGGTGGAGGTGGTGGCGGTGCGGGTGGGGTTGTACTGCTGCAAGTCAATAATTTTTCAGGAAACCTTTCCGTACAGGCGAGAGGTGCAAATGGAAGTAATGCAGGCTTTCAGGATCAATGTCCGGGGCCGGGTGGTGGAGGTGGAGGAGGAGTTATATGGTCGAGTGGGGCGTTGCCGGGAACTGTTACAACAAATGTAAATGGCGGAGCAAGTGGTATCATCAAAAATGCTCCGTCACACAATCCACCGTGTGAGGGTTCGGCAAATGGTGCTGTTGCCGGAAGTGCTGGTCTTGTTCAATCAGGTTTTGTTGCACCACAGGGAAACAATACCATCAACTGTTCTATTTTGCCACTTGATCTGTTGAAGCAATTTACCGGCAAACGAAGTATTCATACCGTGCAACTCAGTTGGGTGCTTACAAGTATTGACAATGTTCAGAAAGTTGTGCTGGAAAGAAAAACCGGTAATGAACAGTTTGAAAAAATAGCTGAGCAGAAAAATCCTTTGTCTGTAAATGGATTTTATGCAGATGAAGCAACCAATTTCAACGTTACTTATCGTCTTGTAGTTTATACATTGAATGGCGAGCGCCAATATTCAAATCATCTGTTTTTTGAAGTTGCTGAAAGGAAAACATTTCAACTTTACCCTAATCCTGCCAAGGATGATGTAACGATTTATTTACCTGCAAATTTTACTGGTAAAACAAGAATAGTAGTAACAGATATAACCGGGCGTCAGTTGATTAATCAGCAATTGTTTATTTCATCATTACAAAACAGGGTTCCTGTTTCAGTAAAACAATTATCTGCCGGTATTTATAATATTCGTTTAGAAAATAAAGAAGAATCTTATTCTGCAAAACTGCTGAAGCAATAATTACAGTAACAACATTTGTATGGTTGCTGCACTTTGCTGTTTCAGTTCAATTGTTTTTCCTGCGGTTAATTTTTCAACGATCTCGTTATTATAATGGCGGATGCTGAGTAATGTCAATCCCTTTTCTACCTGCACATCAAATTCGTTTGAGGCAGCAAGCGCCAGTTTTTCTACTTTGTCCGGACGATCATCCAAACACAACTGCAAACTCACAGCATGCGTTTGAATAAGGTTCGGTTTAATATGCAGCTTCGCCATCATCTCGTACAGATCGCTCATCGGCTGCTCGCCAACAAACGAAAAATCTTTGGTGTGCAGTTCCAGCAATACCTGGTTTTGTTTAATGACGATGATCGGCGGCAGATTCTTTACCGGGTTGTTATGAATAATGGTGCCGGGCAGACTTGCATCAGCAAAACATTTTACATGCAGCGGAATGTTTTTATTCTGCAGCGGCTTTATTGTTTTCGGGTGAATAACCTGTGCGCCGTAAAAAGCCATTTCAATCACTTCATCATAATTCAGTTCGCTGATGTATTGTGCATCGGCAAATAATTTCGGGTCGGCATTCATAATGCCCTTTACATCTTTCCAGATAGCAACACTTTCTGCATCCAGCATGTAAGCAAATACAGCAGCAGTATAATCACTTCCTTCACGGCCAAGCGTGGTGCTTTCGTTTTCATCGGTACAACCAATAAATCCCTGCGTAATAACAATGCGGTGTTTATTGAATAATGGTTTTACCTGTACATCTACCTGTTGTTGTGTAAATGCAAAATCAATGGCCGCATCACGGAAATTATCATCAGTACGGAACACATCCCGTACATCGATCCATTGATTGCTGATGCCGATTTCGTTGAGGTAAGCACTAACAATAGCAGTGCTTAATAATTCACCTACACAAACGATCTGATCGTAATAGTAATCGAATTCCCGTACAGGATTATCGTGCAGCAACCATTCCACTTCTGTAAAGAAATCGTTCATCTGTTCCATCAACGGGTTAAAGTGTGTAACCAGCAAATACTTTGCTTCATCTAAATGTTGCAGCTTTACTGCACGGAATAAGTGCAATGCCTCGTCTTTCTTACCTGCGAAAAATGCTTCGACCACTTTTTCCAGTGCATTGGTGGTTTTCCCCATTGCTGAAATAACGATCATCAATTGTTCATCGGGAAACTGTTTGATGATGTTGCCAAGATTCTGCACTTTTTCATAGTTACTTACACTGGCACCGCCGAATTTGAAAACCTTCATGAAGATGTTTGATTTTTGATGTCTGATCTCGGATTTGTTTAAACCCGTTATTGTATAGTGTTGCAAAGATAGTAGCTGGTTGCCTGTTCACCTGAAAGCTGACGGAACAACTTGTTTTCGGCGCAGAGAAAGAAGAACGCTAAGGTTTTCGCAGAGCTTGCTCTGCGTTTAACTCTTTATCTCCTGTTCTCTGCGTCAGAGTTATTATAGTGAAAGATGAACAGTCACCCTTTGGGTGGGCAGTCATCAAATATTCCTCGGATTTTTCCATTGTTTACCCAGTCGTTCAATTGTTCCGGCTACACGATCAGTTCTTGTCTTCTCTTGTTTAGCTGAAACGATCCACTCAATGTATTCTTTCTTATTGGTAAACGAAAGCGATTGAAAAAAATCGTTCGCTTTTTTGTTTTTCTTCAAAGCAGCTGCAAGATCATTGGGAAGTTTTACTTCTTTGGTAGCCGGGTTCACCCAGTTAAAAATCTCCCTCACTTTGGGTGCAGCTTCTTTCTTTTTATCGGCTTCGTTTTTTGGGCGGAAGCCGAATGTGCTCCACGTATCATCAAAAGAGATCAAGCTGATCCATGTAAGTTTATCGCCTTCGGCCAGCAAACAATCCCAACCTTTATCACGGGTAAGATCGGTTTGTATGCCCGATGTTCCTTTGGGGTAATACACCCACACCGTTACATCAGACTTTAGCAACTTCATCACTTTACTCATTTCTTTTTCCATCTGTGTTCTGTTCAACACAAACCAATGCACCTGGTTGTATTGTTTACCTGCGCTGATGATCTCTACATGGGCAGGCAGTTTACCAAGACTTTTTTCAAAATTCTTGGGCGCATTAATAGTGAGCAATGAAAAATTTTCTTTGATCCTGAGTTTTTGGGCAAGCGTATTTGGCATATCAGAGGGGTTTGACTAAAGATAAGTACTTGCCCAGTCACCCGGATTGCTTTATGCGAAATGTGCAGGTCAGGATGATGAGTTCAGTCGTTTAATTGGACTAAAAACTAAGAACTTATGGCTACCCGCTTTATTTTCTGCCATTTTTTCACCTCAGCCCCGCATGGCATCATCATTGAGTACTCTTAATGAACTTAAAAACAATCCATATCATGGGCAAGATTATAGGAATCGACTTAGGAACAACAAACAGCTGCGTTTCGGTAATGGAAGGAAACGAGCCCGTTGTAATTGCAAACGATGAGGGACGCCGTACAACCCCGTCGGTAGTGGCTTTTTTGAAAAACGGCGAGCGTAAAGTGGGCGATCCTGCAAAACGTCAGGCCATCACAAACCCCATCAATACCATCAACTCAGTAAAGCGTTTCATGGGTCGTCGTTTCGACGAAGTGGGCGAGGAGATCAAACATTGGAGCTACAAAGTATCGCAAGGTGACAATAATACCGTTCGTATTGACATAGATGGCAGACTGTACACACCACAGGAAATTTCGGCAATGGTGCTTCAGAAAATGAAGAAAACCGCTGAAGATTACCTGGGCCAGGAAGTAACAGAAGCGGTGATTACCGTACCTGCTTACTTTAACGATGCACAGCGCCAGGCAACAAAAGAAGCCGGTGAAATTGCTGGGTTGAATGTTCGTCGTATTGTAAACGAACCTACAGCCGCAGCATTGGCTTACGGTCTTGATAAAAAACACAAAGACCAAAAGATTGCCGTGTTCGACCTTGGTGGTGGTACATTCGATATTTCTATCCTTGAACTGGGCGATGGAGTATTTGAAGTAAAATCAACCAATGGTGATACACATCTTGGTGGTGATGATTTTGATAAAGTGATCATCGACTGGTTGGCTGATGAATTCAAATCTCAGGAAAATATTGATCTGCGTAAAGATCCGATGGCTTTGCAACGTTTGAAAGAAGCTGCTGAAAAAGCAAAAGTGGAATTGTCTTCTTCAAGCGAAACAGAAATCAACCTCCCATATATTACAGCAGTAGATGGAGTTCCCAAACACCTTGTACTGAAACTGAGCCGTGCAAAATTTGAGCAACTGGCCGATAACCTCTTTGCACGTTGCTTACGCCCTTGCGAAGCTGCATTGAAAGATGCAGGTATGAGCATTAACGAAATTGATGAAGTGATTTTGGTGGGTGGTAGTACACGTATCCCGAAAGTGCAGGAGATCGTTGAGAAATTCTTTGGTAAAAAACCAAACCGTGGTGTAAATCCTGATGAAGTAGTGGCAGTAGGTGCGGCCATTCAAGGTGCGGTATTAACCGGTGAAGTGAAAGATGTATTGTTGCTCGACGTTACTCCGCTGAGCCTTGGTATTGAAACAATGGGTGGTGTAATGACAACCTTGATTGCCAGCAATACAACTATTCCTTCTAAGAAGAGTGAAACGTTTTCAACTGCGTCCGACAATCAACCCGGTGTACAGATCCATGTATTGCAGGGCGAACGTCCGATGAGTAAGGATAACAAGAGCCTGGGTATGTTTAACCTCGATGGTATTCCTCCTGCCCCACGTGGTGTGCCTCAGATTGAAGTAACATTCGATATTGATGCCAATGGTATTTTACACGTAAGTGCAAAGGATAAAGGAACAGGCAAGGAGCAAAAGATCCGGATTGAAGCAGGTAGTGGTTTAAGCAAGGAAGAAATTGAAAAGATGAAGAACGAAGCAAAGGCCAACGAAGCTGCAGACAAAGCCGAAAAAGAAAGAGTAGAAAAGATCAACCAGGCTGATAGTTTGATCTTCCAAACTGAAAAGCAGTTGAAAGAGTATGGTGATAAAATTGGGACTGATAAAAAAGCACCGATTGAAGTTGCTCTTACCAAACTGAAAGATGCACACAAAGCACAGGACCTCGCAGGTATCGATGCTGCCATGACAGAATTAAACACAGCATGGACAGCCGCCAGTGAAGAAATGTACAAAGCCACACAGGACGCACAAGGTGCACAACCGGGTGCTGATGCAGGAGCTGGAGCAAGTGCAGGAGCTGCTGGCGATAATGTAGAAGATGCACAGTTTGAAGAAGTGAAGTAGTGGATGGTGAGTTGTGAATAGCGAATTTTTAATTTCAAAGCCCCAACGATAGTTGGGGCTTTTTATGTTTGCAACTTATGTTTGACATATACAAAAAAGCCCGTTACATCAGTAACGGGCTATCTATATAGAATGTAAGCTTACTTAAATAAGGTCCAACGCTTTTACAAAGTAATAGCAGATAAACGGGAATGTAGCAGTAATGTAATTGGCCAATCCTAAACCGGGAACCAAGTACATGATCAAACAAACAGCTACGGAAACAAAAAAGAGGATCCAGTTTAATGCAGATGATTTCTTTTCCATGCGTCGAAAATTTTTGCGAAGATAGGGGAAGAGCCGGTAACATAAAACAGCCGGCAGAAAAATATCGGCCCGGCCTCATGGTTTTGGTAATTATACTACTTTCCGGTATCACATATTTATGTAGTTCGTTATACCACAGGCTTCCATTATTTTGCAGCCGTAAGTAATAAACCTTATCATTTGTGATGCTATTTTCTACTCTCTTTGGAGGCCTCTTCAATGGCCGTTATTATTATTTTGTTATCAGTACAGCCGGGTCAGCAGGCGCAGTTATTACTGCGTTTATTCGTGCCCGTTTTTCCACAGTACACAGTTAGAAAATACCCGACTAATGGTATTGAAATTTTCAATTGAATTCATATTATTGTAATCATTATTAACCAAAATCACGCTCTACAATGAGAAAGATTGTGTTCATTCTTCTTGCAGCCATCATCGGCTTTACGGCAAATGCTGGTATTATTTCTGTACCAGAAAATGCATCTGACGTAACCAAAGCAATGGTTACAGCGCCTGCCACAACAAAAACAGCTACGGCAAAAAAATCTTCAAAGAGCAAACTGTTCATGAAGATTTTAAAGAATAAGCTGGAGAAAATGGCGGCAAAAGGAAAAAAAGCTGGCGATAAAAGCAAGGTCGTTGCTGCTTTATTAGCCTTCTTCCTGGGTAACCTTGGTATCCATGATTTTTATCTTGGTAACAAAAAAGCAGGTTTGCTGAAAATTATCCTCACAGTTGCTGGTATCGTTTTAATTGCAGTAGGTGTTGCTACTTTAGCCACTACAGCAACAGTAACTGTACCTGTTCTTGCGCTGATCGGTTGGATTCTTTTATTAGGCGTAAGCATCTGGGCATTGATTGACTTTATCAGGATCCTCACTGGTTCTTACCAACCTGTTGATGGTTCTTATACCGATTAATCCGGTTGAACATTTTAAATAGAGCCCTGTAAAAGGGCTCTATTATACTAATTGTCTTGTATAACCTGAGCGCCTGAATCCACAGCATGTTAACCAAAAAAACCTGTGCAGCATTGCACAAAACAATTCTTATCTTACTATTTGTTACCGAAAGAAAGATTTTACAACCTTAAATATTTAATCAATTAAACAACTCTACTATGAGAAGAATTATCATCGTCCTTTTAGCTGCTGTATTCAGCGTTTCGTCTTATGCAGGTATCATTTATGTGCCTTCAAATGCATCAGACAATACCAAAGCTGGTGTTGAAGCAACCATTGAAAAAGTAAAAGCAACCAACATGGATGCATTCCTGTCGCTCACCCCTTCTAAGATCGAGGAAATGACCGGCCAGAAATTGTCTTTTGGTCAGAAGATTGCTTTGAAAATGGCGCAAAAGAAAATGGAAAAGCAACTGAAAAAAGGGAAGGCACTCGACACGAAAGATAAAAGCAAAATGCTCCGTTTATGGATCCTTTTTGCAATTATTGCCATTGTGCTGGGTATTATCGGATGGTTTGTTCCGTTTGTTTGGGCATTATCCGGCCTTGCCTGGTTGGCTTCAGTAATATTCTTTGTTCTCTGGCTGATTGCTCTAGCAGCATAATCCAGTGAACCAATTCATAAAAGAAACCCTCGGCTTAGAGGGTTTTTTTTTGCCCGCACCTGTAGCTGGTTTATTTTTACTCCGAAACAAATTGATATATGAGCGACAAACAACAGTTTTTTGAACAACAACAACAGTATATTGAGCAGGATGGATTTCGTATTCAGTCGTATGATTTCAGCCGTCCGTGGGGTGGTTTTTTTGTGCTTGATGAAAGCCAGGCCGATATGTTTATAGAAACCTATTTTCCAACGTATAAAAAGGAAGATCTGATGCTGGGTAATAAACTCAGCCCGAAAATTTTATGTGTAGCTCCACAGCAACGTCTTTCATGGCAATATCATCACCGCCGTGCTGAAATTTGGCGTGTGGTAGAAGGAGAAGTGGGAGTGGTCATGAGCGATACAGATGAACAGCAGGAAGTAAATCATTTTGAGCCTGGCGATGTAATTGTTCTAAACAAAGGACAACGTCATAGGTTGGTAGGATTAAATGGCTGGGGTGTAATTGCAGAGATCTGGCAGCATACCGATCCTTCAAACCCATCAGATGAAGAAGATATTGTTCGATTACAGGACGACTTTGGACGTTAACAGAACATAACTGTTGTATTAATTTTTCCGCATCAGTCAATAATATTTTAAACATTAGAAAGATGTGCCTTTCCCGCACATCTTTTTTATTTAATTTCATTAACTTAAGGTTGAATTAAAACACGAACAGAATGAGAAAAGTATCACACATCCTTCAGCGCAAAGGCAAACATGTTATTTCAGTTGAACCAGGGTTGCCGGTGATCAATGCACTGCAACTGATGGCCGAAAAAAATATTGGATCGGTAATGGTGATGGATGCTGATGAATACCTGGGTGTAATGACTGAACGTGATTATGCCCGTAAAGTGATTCTGCGTGGTAAGTCTTCAACCGAAACATTTGTAAAAGATATTATGACAACAGGTTTGCCAAGGATAACCCCTGAAAACTCCATTGAAACCTGCATGCATATCATGAGCGAAAGCAATATCCGTTACCTGCCTGTTTTTGAAAATGATAAAGTAACTGGTATTATCTCCATCAATGATGTGGTAACGGAAACCATTCTGTCGCAGAAGGAAACCATTGAACAGTTGCAGAATTATATTCAGTCCTGATAAGTTTAACATTTAATGATTGAGCATTTGATGAACGGCCATGCTATGGCCTTTCCCTTTGTACCTTTGCCACTGCATGAAACATCTCTCGTATCTCAATAAATATTTCTGGAAGTACAGGTGGCGATTGTTGCTGGGCATTATTTTCATTTTTGTTTCCAACTATTTTGCTGTGCTTGCTCCGCAGGTAACAGGTTACATTATTGATAAGGTACAGGCTTTCTTAACCGGTACAATACCCAAAGGATTACTGCGGCAGGATGACCGGTTGGTGATTGTTACTGTTAACTGGATCGAAAGTATGTCAGTGTCGGCAACAGGTATCGTGGCATTGCTGGCGGTTGTATTGCTGTTGTTTGCTGTGTTGCGTGGCTTTTTTATGTTCCTCATGCGGCAAACTATTATCGTTATGAGCAGGCACATAGAGTTTGATCAGAAGAACGAAGTGTTTCAGCATTACCTGCAGCTTGATCCTGATTTTTACAAAACGCATGAAACGGGCGACTTGATGAACCGCATGGCAGAAGATGTAAGCCGTGTGCGGATGTACACAGGTCCGGCCATTATGTATCTCATCAATCTGATTGCACTTATTTCGCTGAGTGTGTTTTATATGGTGAAGAAGAACGCCGAGTTGTCGTTGTATGTGTTGGCTCCTATGCCCATTCTTGCCATTGCCATTTATTTTGTAAATAATATCATTCATAAGAAAAGTGAACAGGTGCAGGCGAAACTGTCTGATCTTACTACCAATGCACAGCAATCATACTCCGGCATACGTGTAATTAAATCATTTGTGCAGGAAAAAGCAATGCTGCATTTTTTTAAAACCAATAGTGAACAATACCGCAACAGTGCTACCGCTCTGTACAAAGTGGAAGCTGTTTACTTTCCAGTTATGGGACTGATCATTGGCATCAGCACATTGCTGGTTGTGTTGATCGGCGGGTTGAAGTACATGGAGGGGCAGATCAATTTCGGCGACATGGCTGCATTTATCATGTACCTCACCATGCTGGCTTTTCCTGTAAGCGCTATTGGCTGGGTGGCAAGCACCATTCAAAGAGCTGCCGCCTCACAGCAACGCTTAAACGAATTTCTGCTCACGGAAACAAACATTGCCAATCCGCCCAATGCTGTTAAACATACATTGCAGGGTAATGTGGAGTTTGAACATGTAAACTTTGTATATCCGCATACAGGTATTGCGGCATTAAAAGATTTTTCACTCAGCATCCGGCAGGGGGAGAAGGTGGCGGTTATTGGCCGTACCGGCTCGGGTAAATCAACCATTGCTCAACTCCTGCTTCGGTTTTACGATCCGTCAAACGGAACGGTGAAAATAGATGGTATTCCATTACAGCAACTGGCCTTGCAACATTACCGCAGCCAGGTGAGTTTTATTCCGCAAGATGTTTTTCTGTTCAGCGATACGATTGCAAATAATATTTCATTTGGAACAGGAGCAAATACAGAAGAAGAAATAAAAGCAGCTGCCACATCTGCATCTGTACACCGGGATATACTGGCTTTTCCTGAAGGATATAATACAATGGTGGGCGAAAGAGGTGTAACACTCAGCGGTGGACAAAAACAACGTATATCCATTGCCCGTGCATTGGTAAAAGACCCTGGGCTGATTATTATGGATGATTGTTTGAATGCTGTGGATGCCCGTACGGAGAAAGAAATTCTGACTCACTTATCAAATTACCTGCAGCATAAAACAGCGATTGTAATTACACATCGTATTTTTTCTCTTCTGCAATTTGACAGAATTATTGTAATGGATGATGGCCGTATTGCCGAACAGGGAACACATGAAGAGCTGCTTCAAAAACAGGGTTTGTATGCCGATTTATACAATCGTCAGCAGCTGGAAGAAACACCTTCCTGATAGTGAAAATCAACGCCATTTGACGGTTTTTGGAAAATTTTGCCAAATCGAAAAGAACTATATCTTTGTCGCTGTTTGAAAAAAAGCATTGCGAACTAAAACCTAATAACTGTGGCGTACGAAAACAATGACAAACGGATGGAAAGCATTTACAGCAAGCGCATCCGTGCTGGTAAGAGAAGAACTTATTTCTTTGATGTAAGATCTACACGTGGTAACGATTACTATCTCACTATTACGGAGAGCCGTAAACGCTTTACAGGTGAAGGGTATGACCGTCATAAGATTTTCCTTTACAAAGAAGATTTCAACAAATTTATTAAAGGATTGAATGAAGCGATTGATTATGTGAAAACAGAATTGATGCCTGATTTCGATTTTGATGCATTTAACCATGAAGATGCTCCTTCAAGCGGCGATGGTGATTATAACGATACACCTGAAACAGTAGCTGCACCGGTTGCAACTGCTCCAGCTCCGGTTCCCGTACAGGAAGCTCCTGCAGCTGTTGAAGTGCCTGCTTCAAGCGGCGACAACCTTGCAAACGAAGAGGTTGATAAATGGTAATAGACCAAAACTTATACAAAAGAAAATCCCCTCGCTATTGCGGGGGGATTTTTAGTTTTAATACGGGAAAGGACAGGAAAATCTGATTAATATACTTTCACCATGTAAACATAATCCTGGATCTTCTTCACCTGCTGTACAGCGTCCATTCCTTTTACGGAAGATTTAGAAGGGAGTTTCAGTTCAATGGTTGAATCGTCTTTTTTCAGCTGATTCACTGTTTCAACAATGTATTTCGACTGGATGGCGAATACCACACCATCAGCTTTTGTTTCTTTTGTACTTAAAATACCGATCACTTCACCTTGCCTGTTAAATACAGGGCCGCCGCTATTACCCGGGTTTGCTGCAACAGCAATCTGGCAGCTGAGCGTATCGCCATTAAAACCTGTTTTAGCACTCAGGTAACCTTCGCCATACACAATTTCATTACGTGGATAGCCCAATGTAAAAATGGGCTCAGCAATATCAGTTGAAGATTTGCGGATTGCATAAGGAAGTATCCCGGCAGATTTATAATCTTTATCCTGGATCTTGAGGATGGCGATATCTTTTGCTTCATCAACCTTAACAATGATGGCTTTAAATTCAGCTCCTTTACTGTTTAACACAATAGCACCTTTTGCATTCTTCACAACGTGTGCATTGGTTACAAGATAACCCTTGGTATCAACTAAAAAGGCTGAACCGCTTTCTTTAATAACAGCACCTGGCTCAAGCTTGCTGATAACAGTATTGATTTGGCTGGCTTGTTCACGTTGGTTACGTTCCAATACCGAAACTTTTTTACTGAGGTCTGTAATAGCCTTTTCATTACCCTTTGGTGCTACAAGTAATGTCATACTGCTGATAGACAAAGCTGTAATACCAGCTATAGAGGCTGCAATGGTAATGGTACGTTTGTAACGCTTCCATAGATTTACCACTTTTGCACTGGTTGACAGTACCTCTTCTTTTATTTCACCATCCTGCATTAGGTGGTTGTGCACATCATGCAGAGTGTGTTTCATTTCACGTACGCCACCATAGCGCTCAAACTGCTGTAAAAAGAAAGTATGTTCCACCACCATCTGGTCAACCTCCTGGTTGGTTTGACGGAGTTGTTCAAACATCGCTTTCTCTTCAGCGTTCATTTCACCGTTGAGGTAACGTTCAGTCGCATCTAAAAGTAAAATATCATCCATCTCAGTCCACCTTTTTATATTGAGCAAAGAATAGTTTCTTCAGTCGCATTAAACATTTATACTTCTGGTTTTTGGCATTGTCGGCATTGGTGTACCCAAACTCCGTTGCAATGTCAAGCATTTGTTTTTTCTGTATATAATAGGACTCTAATAAGCTTTTACAGGGTTCGCCCAAATGCGTCAGGGCTTTCTCCATTACGCCAAATGCTTCATTTTTCCGCTCGTGTTCTTCCAGTTCTTCTTCAACAGGTACCACATCTTCCAGGCTTTCAACCGGTGCTCCAAAGCGTTGTAACTGCTGTAACCTTTTCAGCCAAAGCCGCCTGCAGACCGAATACATGTACGTTTTTATCTGGCAGTTCAGCTCAAGCGAACCTTCTCTTACCTTCTCGTAAAGAACAATCATGGCTTCCTGAAATATATCTCTTGCATCGTCTGCTGTACCATTATTGTTGACAATAAACGCCTGTACCATGCTGTAATTCAGCTTGTAAAGGGTTTCCACAGCCTTCCTGTCGTTCCGGGCTAAACCTGCCAGTAATTCCGATTCGTTTATCTCAGGTTTCACTATTTCTCTGTTTTTAATACCAAAAAGGACAATTTGTAACCCAAAGAACGGCTAAAAAAAAAAATTAAAAAAACCGGGTTACCTTTTTTAAGTACAGGTATTAATCCTCGATAATTATCTTAAACTTTTAAAAACTCAAAAAGAATGAAAAAGGTTTTATTAGCGTTCGCAATCCTCGGTTTTGTAGCTTGTAACAATGAAGGTGAAAAAGAACCAGCTGCTGACACTCCTGCAGTAGAAGCTCCAGCTGTTGTTGATACTCCTAAAGTTGATACTCCTGCTGTTGATTCTCCTAAAGTAGATTCTCCTGCAGTTGCAAAGTAATTTGCGAACGAAATAGATCAACCCAACTATAAAGCCCCGCTTGCCGGGTAAGGATTTGATCTTATAAAGATTTTCATATGGCAAGCAATCGTTAACGGCCGTTCCATTCCTGGAATGGCTTTTTTCGTTTTTAGCCCTAAAAGCTCACTGATACAGCGTTTGTTAGTGTAGTATTTGACAACGGTTGCGCAGATTTTTTTTTACGGCTAACGCTTGTTTTATAGAAAAGCCTGTCTACATTTGAATCTCATGACAACAAACAAGGCATACGGTTTCTTTTATTTTAGCTTCTTTTATTTTAGAACGAGGCCGGGACTCCTTTTGTTGAAAGCGAACTAAACGAACAAACGAAATCAACATAAAGAATCCCGGCCGAAAGGTCGGGATTCGTCATTTAAGACTATGGCGAAAGTTACAATACAAGGTTACGAAGGCAGTTTCCACCAGGAAGCGGCCAGGCAATTTTTTGGAAAGGATGTGGAAGTGATTCCCTGTGCTACATTCAGGGAAGTGGTGAAGATTGGCGCCAACAAAAAAGAAAGCGATGGAGCCGTAATGGCCATTGAGAATTCCATTGCCGGCAGCATTTTGCCCAACTATAATTTATTGCAAAAAAGTAATCTCACGATTGTTGGTGAAGTGTACCTGCACATCAAACAAAACCTTATCGTCAACCAGGGTGTGAAACTGGAAGATATTAAAGAAGTGCATTCGCATACGATGGCCCTGCAGCAGTGCTACGATTATTTGGATAAATACAAATGGAAGCTGGTTGAAACAGAAGATACGGCGTTGAGCGCAAAACATATTTACCAGCACAAGAGCAAACATATTGCTGCTATTGCCAGCAAACTCGCTGCCGAATTGTATGGGTTGAATGTGATCGCTCCCGGCATTCAAACCATGAAGAAGAACTATACGAGATTTCTAATTCTGCAGCGTGAGCAAAATGGTACAATTGAACAGGCTAATAAAGCATCGGTGAATTTTGTTACAGATCATTCAAAGGGAAGTTTGGCAAGAGTGCTTGG
>NZ_CAMLGT010000047.1 GCF_946479605.1 uncultured Lacibacter sp. | reverse complement strand
TGCCACATATCGTACGATAAAGCAAAATGATCTTCGTCAATTCCTGAAATGCTCTGCATGGCATGCTGTAGTATCTGCATGGGTGCTGGTGCCTGGCTCATGGTTACAAGATACTGTTTCAAGAAATATCTTTCAAACAGAAGAATGTAAAACAGCAACTGAATACAGCTAAGCGGCCTGCATGTGCAAACCGCCGCTGCCATTCGTTCCAACAGGAAGTTACTCATTCTTTTCCGGATATGAAATTGGGAAATCCATTCGCCGAAATACAAGCAAAACCCCTCACACTACAGTTTACCTGCTTTTTAACACATGTTACCTGCAATTTTTTACCGTTTATGCAAATAGATTATACCGCTTCTCTCCTCTTTTTTACTTTCACGAAGCAATCAACAATTGCAGGTTGTAATAAAATGAAACTAAAGGCTGTTATATTACTGGTATGTTTCTTCGGTTTGCTCACGGGCACAGAATCTTTTGCCGCTTATATTGAAGCGGTGAAAAAAGCCACTCAAACCTGCAGCAATAACAATGCTTCAAATGAAGAGCAAAACCAGGAATCGTGCTGCAACAGCAATACCGTAAGCACCGTATATGTAGCACAAAAAGGATACAGCTATACTCCTGCCACATCGCCAATTGTAGATCATGTGGCGTATGTGGTGAATCATTACAGCATGTCTTACCTCTCCGGTATATGGCGCCCGCCTGCTGATGTTGTTGTTTCGTAATGTGACAGTATTTTTCTATTTCATCAACAAACAAACTTTTAAAAAATGAAAAAGCTTATTTATATGGCAATTGCCTTCGCATTTATGGGTACAGTTTACGCAGGTGTTACTGCTGACAAACCGAAAAAAAGCAAAAAGAAAACAGAGCAGTGCTGCAAAAAAACAGACGCCTGTTGCAAGAAAGAAACAAGCAAACAGTAAGCTTGTTGTTTGTTATAAAAAAGAAGCTGCTCCTTTTTGGAGCAGCTTTTATTTTGCCATTCGCATGTTGATATACATCAATACTTCCTGGCTCTTTTGATCCATTTACAGATAAGAACCTACTATCTTATACTGTAATCATGAATCAGGATGTAATGGTTGAAAGAATTAAAAAACAAAACTCAGCCGTTGTAAAAAAGAACGCTTCTGACCAAGCCGTTTTGAAACAAGCCTGTTGTACTTGCGTAATGTTGCAATTGCTACCGGAAGCACTACTGACACTGCTCTTGTATGGTTCTTATTACTGCTTAATTCAAGAATGCAATTATTCAGCCGTGTAATGGAAGAAGTATAAGAAGGATCTTCCTGCAGTTCATTAATAAGATGCACTGCATAATTAAGATTATCAATTATGGCCTGCTGCGGATTAATTGTTAGGGGCAAATCGTTGAGAAAATCAGTCACTTGCTCCAGCTCCTCTAAAACATGAATTTTGTCCATTTTGACGATGATTGTGGTTACAATGATGAATACAAGGCGTGCTTCACCGAAAAGCTTATCAGTAGGATAAAGGAGTTAACAGATAGATGTGAATTCTAAGTATGTATCAATTTCCTAAAGGCGGTTTGACAAGACCGGATTTTTCAAAATGGATAACGGACTGGAGGACGTTCTTACGGTTATTTGGGTAATGATGTAAATTAACGACTCTAAGTGTTTTCTACTAATTTTTGAAGATATTTATTTTACTAAAGATCGTTCGTAAATAAATAGTACCAACCAGCTCAGCTAAAGGCCGTTTTTTGTTTAACTATTGCCGCCATCTTTATCAACAGCGCTCAACATTTCGCCTCTTTGCTCTGCCCTCTATCCTTGAAAGGTTAAGCACTGAAGGATCTCTTCACTTGAAACAATCCAGCAAAACATTGAAACGGGAGGCATAACCAGATAAAAGGAAACCCGATATTTTGTGCCGGTGCTGTTCATTTTGTTCATTGTAAAAAACTGCTTGCGTTGAAAAAAATTTTTTCCGTTCTGCTTCTTTTGTGTACCCTGTTTTGCCAGGCACAGATTCCTGTTACAACCAAACAGTTTACTAAGAAAAACGGTGTTACCGTTATAGTTGAAAAGAATAACCTGCTTTCTGTTAAATGGCCGGCCGGTAATAACCAACATGGCCGCATTGTTATCAATCTTGAAAAGAACAGTGCCTTGTTTAAAAATATACAGCTATTAAAAGATAATGCAGTGCATGAAATTGTACAGGAAGCTGATCCGATGTTCTGGTTAACCATTGGCAAGCGAGATCTGATATCACAAAACGGATGGAATATTTTCTTTGATAAAGTACCGTTGAAGCCGTATCAATCGTACAAAGTAAACCTGCAGAAAACAAGTGCAGCAGTAAGCAGTGAAGGTTCACGCACCATTATACGCATTGGCAACCTGCAGGCGCAGGATTTTAAAGGAGCATTGGAAATTACCTTGTACAACGGCAGTGCCATGTTCAATATAGCAGCTGTACTATCAACACCCAACGATTCAACAGCCATCGTGTACGATGCCGGACTCATCAGCAAACAACAAAACTGGAAAACCATTTCCTATGCCGATGTGTACGATCAACTGCAAACAATACCTGTTCAGCAAAACGATACAGTAAAAAACCAGGCAGTAAAATACCGCAGCATTATCGGCAACAGCAGCAACGGATGCATTGCTGTATTTCCTGCACCACATCAATATTTTTACCCGTTGGATGAAGCATTTAATTTAAAGTTCACCTGGTATGGTGCACAATTCAAAAAAGCATTTGATGGTTACGGCATTGGTATACGGCAGGATCTTTACGGCGACAGGCGCTTTGTTCCCTGGTTCAATGCACCAACAAACACTGCTCAACGCTTGAATTTCTTTTGCCAGCTTTCTGCAAACAATGCACAGGATGCGTTAACGCAGGTAAAAAAACTTACGCATAACGACAAGTATGTTTCACTACCTGGTTACAAAACCATGTCGAGCCATTTTCATAACGAGTTTGTGGTGAATGTGATGATGGCCAACAAACCCATGCCCGATACACCCGGCTTTGTAAAAGTGTTCAAGGCCACAGGTATTGACATGGTGCATTTGGCAGAGTTTCATTACACCGCACATCCGAAAGGGCCGGATGAATTACGCTTGCTTGAGCTGAAGTATTTGTTTGATATGTGTAAGAAATATTCCGACAAGGATTTTTTACTCATGCCCGGTGAAGAACCCAATGAATTCTTTGGTGGCCACTGGCTGCAGATTTTTCCAAAGCCTGTTTACTGGATCATGTCGAGAAAAAAAGATGCTCCCATGATCACACAACATCCTGTTTATGGAAAAGTATACAATATTGCCAATGCCAATGAAATGCAGCAGTTGCTTGAACAGGAACATGGGCTTGCATGGACAGCACATGCACGTACAAAAGGATCAACAGGCTATCCTGATAAATACAAAACAGAAGCCTTCTTTACATCCGATCGGTTTTTAGGTGCAGCATGGAAAGCAATGCCTGCCGATCTTTCACAAACAAAGCTGGGCAATGGCCGTGTACTCGATTTACTGGATGATATGAACAATTGGGGGTATCAGAAAAAAGTAATTGGCGAAGCCGACCTGTTTACCATTGAACCGGAAAACGAAATGTATGCCCACCTGAATGTAAACTATCTGCAAATGGAAAAGCTGCCCTCCTTCAACGATGGTTGGCAACCGGTGTTAGATGCAATGGAAGCAGGACAGTTTTTTACAACAACAGGTGAAATACTCATTCCATCGTTTACAGTAAATAATCAAAGTATTGGCAAAACAGTAAAGCTCAGTCATCCTGCAAAAGCTACTGTTGCCTTCAAAGTAAACTGGACCTTTCCCTTGCAGTTTGCTGAACTGATTTACGGCGATGGCAAAACCACCTACCGCCATAAAATTGATTTAAGCAACAGCATTGCTTATGGTGAACAAACATTTACACAAACACTTGATCTTACCAATAAAAAATGGATCCGGTTAGAAGTGTGGGATGCTGCCGCAAATGGAGCATTTACACAAACGATGTGGTTGCAGAAATAAGACACATCATATCACTTTACTTGTCTGCTGAAACACAAATTCAACAAATTTAATTTTTGTTGAAGACCTTCATTGCTTTCGCAAATTAAATAACTGTGCAATTTTTCAACACAAATGAGTCGTTGATTAAATAAGAGTGCAAGAAATTTTCTCTTTGCTGAAACAGAATTTTTGAAGCACCTTCATACCCTTTTGAAAGCTGAAACTATTTACTTTATGAAAAAGAAAATCCTGATTGCATTACTAACACCGCTATTAACTATTCATTTTTTACATGCTCAAATTGAATGGCTAAATCCCAAACCATCCGGCTATAGTAATCAATCTGCTTTTTTTATTAACAGCCAGAAAGCTCTTATGCTTAATTCCAATGGTGATCTTTTAGAAACAAATAACCAAGGACTTACCTGGGAGGTTGCAAGAAATTTTCCGGCAGCAACCCAAATGGATATAAAAGATTCGATTGCTGTGATTATTGGCTACAACACACTCAACTATAGCAGTAATTATGGTAAAAGCTGGCAAACTTCGAACACACCGGCGAGCGTTAATTGGATAGATGTTGTGAGTAAAGACACTTTTTTTCTTGCAAGTACAAACGGTAAAATATACCGTACCGATGACGCTGGCAAAACCTGGAAAACATTTTCTTCAAACAAAACATTAAGTTCCATTGAATTTGTTAACTCAAAGATTGGTTATTTAGGATGCACCAACTATTCAATTTTAAAAACAGAAGATGGAGGAACAAGCTGGCAAAGTGTAGTAAACGTAAACACTATTCCATCAAATACAAAAACAATCAAATTTTTCGATGCAAACATTGGTTTTGCTTTCCGTGAACACTCCTCGTTACTAAGCACAAAAGACGGAGGTAAAACATGGTCAACCTATGATATTAGTGACGATATTTATTCAATTACATTTATCGATCAGCTAAATGTAATTGCCTGTGGAGAATACGGCACCATTTACAAAACAAAAGATGGTGGAGTTACATGGCAGTATATTGGTCCCAATTCCCGTATCTGGCTTTATGATCTTTATACAGCAGCGTTTATCAACCAAGACACAGGATTTGCAGCTGGCGCAAGAGGAAGAATTTTAAAAACGGTTGACGGAGGCACTACATGGTCGCAATACTCACCTACTTATATTCAGGTAAATGGCATAACAAAAAAAATGGAGAATACCGCTTATGCTATTGTTGGCAACCAAATCTATAAAACAATTGATTATGGCAACAGCTGGAATCCCTTAAGCCTCATTGTTGGCGTAAACTATGCAGAGTATGATATTTTTCAGCAAATTCATTTTTTTAATAAGGATACAGGTGTTGTTACAGCCAGCGAGTACGGCCGCATGTACAAGACATACGATGGCGGAGCAACCTGGACGATTATTTCAAGCTCTTCCCAAGGCTACCAAGGCTCCTCTGATCTGCAGTTTTTACCAGATAATAAAACAGGGTATTTAACTTACTACAGCTCGTATTCCAGCTCAAACATTATGAAAACAACAGACGCAGGAGATACATGGAGTGAAATATGGCGGTCGCAGTATCAAGGCGAAACGTTTAACCAACTTTATTTCACCTCAGAAAAAAATGCTTTTGCTTCAAGATATAACCGTCTTTACCAGTCAACAGACAGCGCCAAAACATGGAACCTATTATGGCAACTGGAAACCATTACTGATATTCAGTTTGTAAATGAAAAAGTAGGGTTCGTTACAGGCGAAAATGGCATGCTATTCAAATCAATCGACAGTGGAAAGAAATGGACAAAAATCCCTATTACTCCAACTTTCTACGATGACATTTACTGCATAAAGTTCGCAAATGAAAAAATTGGTTTTATTGGCACAGAAGGAGGCAAGATCTACCGGTCGATAGACAGCGGTACTACATGGCAGCAATATGGTAAAGTTAATTTCGACAGGATCAACACGATTATGATCAACAACGACACGACGGTTTATTTTACAGGAGAAAACGGAGCCATTTTACAATCGAAGATGAGCGAATTAATACTAGGACAACCGACTGTTGGAAGAACCGACTGTAATTCTGAAGTATCTATATCAGTAAATGCATTGTTAGGAAAAGCAGAAATGCTACAAATTGAATATGGTGTCAGCGATTTCAATAATGTTATTATCCCAACAAGCAGTATTGTGAATAATCAGGCAGAGATCGTTAAAGGCAGTATTAAAGACCTCCCCCCTTCTACAACCTATAAAGTGAGATTAAAAAGCGACTTTGAAGGAAAGACTTATTACAGTAAAGAAACATATTTCAGAACACCTGACAAACCTATCACTCCGACAATTACAAGTTCAACATCAAGATTTAGTTATTGCGAAGGAGATTCTATTATACTTCAAACAAATGCAGCGTCAGGCAATCAGTGGTTTTTAAATGGCAGCCCGATAGCAGAGGGACATTCGCAACAATTAACAGCAATTGAGCCAGGTGTATATCAACTCATACGAACACAATTTTGCTATCAATCAGACACTGCCTCCGTTACTGTAACAGCCACCCCATTGCCACCTAAACCTACAATTACTACAAACGGAGATTTATTGTTTTCTTCTGCCAATAATGGAAACCAATGGTATTATAACGACAGCATAATGCCAGGTGAAATAAATGCACAATTGAAGCCAATCAAAAACGGGTATTACTCTGTTAAGGTTACAAACAATTCATGCGTCAGTTCGTTCTCTGACAAATTTGACTTTATAATACCCGGCAAAGATTTCATTGTTTATCCAAACCCTTCAAGCAGGCAAATAACAGTACGGACTACGCACGGTGAAAAAATGCTTGTGCAGATGTTTGACCTGTTTGGTAATCTTGTGTTTACGGAAACCTCAGCTTCAAATTCTTTAACTATTGATATTTCATCCTTGTCTGTTGGAAAATATAATGTAAAAGTGACCTTACTCAGCCAAAACAAAACAAGTTCGCAAGTAATAATTAAAAACTAAGCAATAAGTAAACAGGCACGGTTAGAACCATGCCTGTTTACTTATATGTTGCACAAAACTTACTCAAGTTTTATCAATTTTAACTGTGTTGTTTTCTCTCCTCTTCTTATTTCAGCAATATAAATACCTGCTCCAACTGTATTTCCCACACGAATAACCTGCGATGCTGAATTTGTTGCTTCAACCATTTTACCCGTCATATCAAATAAGCGAACAAAAACGGCTTCATTATTATTGCCAGGCTCAACTGCCAGTGTAAAGAAATTTCTCGTTGGATTATTCAATACAGAAACAGGCAGACTGTTTGCTGTTTTTGCTTTGGCCGACATATCATGCGGCACTTTCACCGTTGTGGTTGCCACAGCTGTATTACCAGCTGCATCGGTACATCTTATCAAAATGGTATAGATCCGTCCTGTGCCTGTGCCCGAACGTTCAGCTCTTAACTTCACCCACTGATTATTCACTACTTCCCAATCAGCACCTGTATTACCATCGCCTGCTGCATTTACATCTTCATTGCTTGTAACAGCCAATACACAGGTAACTGTTCCGGGGCAATTATCAATACTGCTGTACGATACTTTTACATCACGCATTTTATGATTGGCTGGCCATAAGGTTGCAGGATCAACACTTACATTACTAATAACAGGAGCTTCCATGTCGTTCACTGTTACAGTGAATGTGCAGGTAGAAAACCCTCCGCCGTTAATAGCAGTAGCTGTAACAGTTGTTGTACCTACCGGAAATACGTGAGGTGATGTGATGGTGCCGGTACCTGTTCTGTAAATGATTGCAGCTGCAGGTGTTCCGGTTGCTGATGCAGCAAATGATACTGATGCAGAACATGCACCCGGATCATTTGATGTAATGATATTGGCCGGGCATGTAATAACCGGCGCAACAAATGGTGCATCAAAAAACAATTGTGCTCTTATTTCACCACCGGGCAATGCTGTTGTGTGAATGTTCGAATACATCATACCTGCAAGCAGATTTGTTTCCTGGGCAGCAGTGAAGACATCTGTCTTGTTGTAATTGCCACTTGTAACAGCAGTTGGAAATCCTGCATGCCCCAAGGTTACGCCGGCATTTGTACCGGGTATTGCAGGCGCATGAAAATGTGCAGCTGTTGTATTTGCCGACAATCCGCTAAACTGGATCGCATAAAAAATGGTATTCGCAGCCGCATTATAGGCACCCATGATAGTGCCTGTTGCAGTAGATGCGTTCGGCGGCACTTCATTTGTACCACTGTATGTTCTGTTGAAGGTATAGATCTCAGTTGATGCAGCACCTAAAATGATTTGTGCTCTTATTTCACCACCGGGCAATGCCGATGTATGAATATTGGAATACATCAATCCTGCTTTGAGGTTTGTTTCCTGCGCATCAGTAAACACATCGATCTTGGTATAGTTGCCTGCCGTAACACCTGCAGGAAAACCAGCATGCCCCAGCGTTACTCCTGCATTAGCACCGGGAGCTGCCGGTGCATGAAAATGTGCGGCTGTGGAATTGGCTGAAAGCCCGTTGAAAACAATGTTGTAATAAATGGTATTGGTTGCATCGTTGTACACACCCACAATGGTTCCTGTTGCTGTGGAAGCATTGGCAGGCACTTCATTTGCGCCCGAATAAACAGCAGAAAAAGGGAACAAATCAGCTTTCGCTTTAAAGAAACTGCAACTGATGAGTAATACAAACAGGAAACGTAGCCGCCAAACGGGGCTTTGATAATTTTTTTTCATACCGCAATTTTTTTTGAATGAATAGTTGCGGTTCCTCATAAGAAGTTGAACATCGAATGAGTTTAATGGACAAGCAGTAGTATCTTAAAGTTACAACATCTGTTCAGTAATCAAAGTATGCGTTGTGTAATGTTTTGGGGAAGGAGTATAAAGCTCTCCATAAGCAAAGCGCCATCGTTGCTGCAGAATATCCAGTAGGTTTAAATAACTGCTTAAACAATTTACACTCCCCGGAGTATCTTTTCCATTTTCTTCCCCTTTGCCAGTTCATCAATCAGCTTGTCCAGGTAGCGTGCTTTTTGTGTAAGCGGGTTTTCAATATCCTCTACACGGTAACCACATATAACACCGGTGATCAGTTTTGCATTAGGGTTTAATGTAGCGTTCTTAAAAAAAGTTTCGAAGGTTACTTTTTTATCAATCTGCTCCTGCAGTTTTTTTTCATTGAAACCGGTCAGCCATTCTATCACCTGGTGCAGCTCTGCAATTGTTCTGCCCTTCTTTTCCACTTTTGTTACATAATGGGGGTAAACAGAAGCAAAGATCATTTTTGCGATACGATCGTCATGTTCTTTTGTTGTTTGCATACTTGCTGATTAGGTTAAGAATGTTGTGGTTACTAAATTAAGAATTCATACAAAAAAACATAGCCTTTCATCAAAACTCCTTCTCTCCCATTTCACTCACCGGCAAATTGATCTTCCTGTTTTTACGCAGCAAGTTAAAACTTAACGATAGTTGCACCTGGTCTGTTTCGTAAATGTAATTGGTGGTAGTATAAAAATCAGCTCCGTAGGTGGTGATGCGTTGGCGATTCGATTTTTTCAACCCGGCATCCATGTTCAACCATTGCAGTTGAAAACTCCATCGTTTATCCACGCTTGTTTTCTTTACTGTAAAATTGGGCGTTAAAAAATAACCATCTTCACCTTGTGCAGTGGCCCGCAACGACAGGTAGTTTACACTCAGCTGCAGCATCCATCGATCTGGTAAACTAAACGATTGTGTTGTGTTAATGCTATAAACCCAGCTATTGTTACGCACAGCAACAGCACCATTAAAAATAGCTCCCTTTATATCGTACTTGTACACATTGCCACCCACAATGGTTTGCCACACACCGGTTACCTGGCTGGTAAAGTTTGCTTCAACACCTGTTTGCAACGCACGACCTGCATTGGTGAACACCCGGTTAAGAATGGTATCGTTAAATATTTTATTCACCCGCTGAATGGGATTTTTTGTTTGCTGATGATAGAACGTAATATAAAAACTTCCTTTCGAGAACGACTGTTCAAGTCCTGCTTCATAGGTACCGATCAGCTCCGGTAACAATTGCGGATCGCCTTGCTCCAATGTTTCAGAGTGTTCTCGTTCAGGGAAAGGATTCAGCTCGTAGTTGTTTGTACGTTTAATACGGCGGCTGTAACCTGTCTTCAACACCGCACTGTTCCATGCTTCGTAACGCAACTGTACTGACGGAAAGAAATTCGTCAACGGCAGTTTTGTTTTCTGGTTGTTGAGTGAAAACAAAAGATTACGTTCCGATTCTTCCAAACGCACCCCGGCATTGTAACTGAAGCGTTTTACTTTGGCGCCATATTGCAGGTAACCTGCATGAATATGATTGGTCAATTTTACGTTGCTCGTAAAATCAGGATTGGTCGTAAAATTGTTTGTGCCCACTATTTTTGTGAGATAAAGAAAACGCCCATCCTGCACATCGTATCGGTACTGGTAACCAGCCTGAAAATTTCCATTGCCAATTTTTTTACTATAATCCAGCTTCAACCTGTATGCATTCAATGGATTGCTGGAAGGATTTTCTGTGTACTGTATGGTATCTTTTAAAGATGGATAAGAAAGATTATTGTTGGTAGTTAATCCTGAAAGATCGGCCCGCTCATATAATGCCGAAAAAATAAGTTTCGACTTATCAGCAAACAAATGCGTGTAGTCAATATTCGCTAATGTGAATACGCCTTCTTTCTGCTGGGTGTTCTCATTAAAATAGGTAAAGCTGCTGCTGTTTCCGTTTGAAAGATCCTGGCGTTGATTATTGTACAGGAGATCGGCCACACGTGTTTGAAAACGCTTGCCCATATAAAACCCGGCACTGAGTTGATTCCTCTTGTTGATCTCGTACGCAGCGGCTAATCGTCCACCATAATTGTAACGTTGAAAACTACGTTCGCCATTTGACGGAAAACTTGTTTTGATGTTATTGATGATGGTAAACACATCACCTTCACGGTAACCGGCCATATCGTTACGCAGGTAATTGAAACCGCCACTCAAATCCCATTTGTTTTTACGAAACGCCGCCGATACATCTGCTCCGTGCCGGTGCGGATATTTGTTGCGTTGATTATTGTATGTATTGAATGCAGGTAAGCCACCCATTACATTGGCCTGTACCATCAACCCATCTTCCACACCGTTTTTTGTAATGATGTTGAGGATGCCGCTTTTACCATCTGCATCATACATAGCTGAAGGATTAGTAATGATCTCAATACTTTCAATGGCATCAGCCGGAAACTGGTTCAACACAAATGAAGGATCGCCCTGTGTTGTTTTACCATTCACTAATACTAAAAAACTGGTTGAGCCACGAAGCGAAAGTTCGCCTTGACCATTTACAGAAACAGATGGAAGGTTACGCACCACATCAATACCTGTACCGTTTGCTGCTGCTGCAAACTGCGATGCTTTAAATACCTGCCGGTCTATCTTAAACGAAACCGGAGGTTTAATACCTTTTACAATTACTTCTGCCATTGAAGAAACATCGGGATAGAGATAAAGCGACCCTAGTTTATATTCCTGTGCCAGCTGATTGTACGTGAGTTGAACTTTTTTTGTTTTAAACCCTGCAAAACTGATGATCACTTCACGCAGGCTTTTACGTTCTGTAACAAGTTTAAAATAACCTTGCGCATCGGTGGAAGTTGTTTTCAACTTTGCGCCATTTGAATCAACAAGCGTAATGGTTGCGCCCTGCAAAGCTGCTTGCTGCGAACTATCTACCACAGTTCCTGAAACTGTATTTACTTGTGCGTTTAACTGAGTACAATAAAGTACAAGAATAAGAATTACCAGCTTTGTCACTATTTGCATTGGTTGATTATAATTGAGGGCAAAGATAACTGCAGGATGTGAACAAGCCTTACCTCCCTGATAAGGAGAATATTCATCATTTGTTAATATACCGCCTTTGCTTTTCGGTTCTGCGTTATTACCCAGTCAGCATTTATTTCAGAAATAAGGGATTCATGTGTCAGGCAATCAATTACTGTTGAACTTTCACCCTCAGCCTTTGCCATAAGCCGAAACAACACGACAAAAACTTTTCACAAAAGCGAACGTATGTAAGAGATGCTGCACATCTATTTATCCGGTCATCCAACAATACAAACTCTGCAGATTAGAACCAAACAACCCCTTTAATGAATTGATTGTTCCCTCTGTTTGCAATTGAACAAAATAGTTTTGGTTTCTACAATCAAAACTCAACTTGCCATGTTCAAATTGCTTTCAACAAAATGGATATTTGTTGTACAACTGTGTTTTTGCTGCTTCGTATTGTCAACAGCGCATGCACAGGATGCAACAGCCTGCGACACGTCTGTACGCTATCTTTACTGGACAGGAGAAATTGACAACGATTTCTTTAACGAAAAAAACTGGCGGGTTACAGTAGAGCAAAACTCCGCTGTTGTTGATCCCGGCAAGCCCAGCTGTTTACCCGGCGGTGGTTCGCATTTGTATGCTATTTGTCCCAATGTACACGATCCGGTAAATGATAAATATCCAAAAGATAAAAGTTTAGAACCGGGACAACCTATCCGGTTTAATTTATACATCGAATCGGCAAATGTTCTTGCCAATGGCGGTATCAGTTTTGCCTGTACACAAAAAGGTATTACACTCACTAACTCACAACTTACTGTACAAAACGGAACGGTAAGCCAGGGTGCATTGTCCTTATTAAATGAAAGTACCGTTCATTTGCGTGAAGGAAATATGTCGCCTACGTTACTGCTTAATTTTTTAGATGCAGCATCATGGGTTTACCTGCACAATGAAACACCGGATGCATTGATGACGAAACTTAATAATATCCGCATCAATCATGTTGCCGGAACATTGGATCAGAATTTCCGCATCAATCAGTATTATCAAAAAGGAGCTGTTGTTCGTCCGCTTTCAACTGCACACAAACCGTTAACCATTTTCAGTGGTACCGCACAAAGCGGTGAAGCAGCAAGCTTGCAGGAGGATATTATTTACACCGGTGCAGCTATTCCCAACGGCATGGATAATGCTGCACGTTCGTTTATTCTCAAACGTGGTTTCATGGCTACGTTTGCCATCAATACAAACGGTACAGGAAAAAGCAAAGTGTACATTGCTTCCGAAGAAGATCTTACCATTGATGCATTGGATGTTGCATTGCAGGGCAATGTAAGTTTCATCAGGGTTGTACCATGGAACTGGGTGATCAAAAAAGGAACAGGCGGTTTTTATGCTCAACTGAATACAGGTTGGTTTTACAACTGGAATAACAATAACAATTCATTGCCCAATTACGAATATGTACCGATGGCATGGGGTGCAGGTGGTGCTTTACCAGCTGCTATCAGTCTTGTTACACAAAAGAAAAAAACAACACACCTGTTGGGCTTTAACGAATCGGATAACTGCGAAGATCAATCAGGGCAATTCAACAATCTTTGTCAGCCTGCAGTTGCTGTTGCGTACTACGAAAATCTGATGGGGCTTGGTGTGCGTTTAGGAACACCGGCACCACGTGAAGGCGGACCAACATCGTGGTTGCTTGAATTTGCACGCATTGCAAAGGAAAGAGATGTGCGTTTCGATTTTGTAGCGGTGCATTGGTACGATTGGGGAAGTAATCCTGCAAGCAGCCCTAATGCAGATCCGCAGCAAATCTTCAACCGCTTTAAAGCATACCTGGAAAATGTGTACCGCATTTATAAACTGCCTATCTGGATCACAGAGTTTAATGCAAACCCCAACAGAGGCAATGCAACGCAGGAAGCATTTTTACGATTAGCACTTCCTTATCTTGAAAGTTTGGATTACGTTGAACGTTATGCCTTCTTTCAGCCAAATCCTGAATTTGCAACTGTGCCACAAACAACCGCAAATTATTACGATGATAACGGTGGCTTAACCAATATCGGAATGTTGTACATGAATCATCCTTCTACAGCATCGATACCGGAAAAAACACTTGCATGTCCTAACAATTTAGAAGGGCTTGATCTGCCCTATATTTCAAAGCCAACCAACAGTTTGGTATTTGAAGCAGAGTGCGGTCAATACATCGGCAATCAATGGAGTGTGCTGGAGAATGAACATGCATCCAATGGTTTTTATATCAGAGGCAACAACACATTGCCGGGCGCTTCTCCTATTGCCAAACAGGTACATTTTGAATTTGAACTGGCAGAGGCAGGATCGTATCGCATGTGGATCCGTTCTTCATCAACTGGTGGCGCAGGTGCTATCCGCATCAGTGTGGATGGAAAAGTATTTGAACAAATGTCTCCCTTCACCAGCGGAACATTTACCTGGTTCCAGGTGCCACGCTTTTACGATTTGGGTGAAGGCAAACATCGTTTCAGCATTGAATACCCGAACAGTAATTTATTGCTTGATCAGGTTGTATTCACCAATGGTATTGAAGACTTCGATCTGTTGAAAAAAGAAAGCGGCTATTGTACGCCTGCAACATTAAAGTGGGGATTGGAAACAACAGACGTACAATCTTTTTATGAAGCAGAAGCGGCTGCATACGGTACAAACTGGAGCACACAAACATCGGCCAATGCTTTTGCTGGTGCGTATGTTGCAAGTGCAGAAGCTGTAAGCTCAACTGCTGCTCCTGAAGGAACAGAAAATGTGCTTGCATTTACTGTACAGGTGGATCAAGCAGATGAATACGATATCTGGGCGAAGATCCAGGCACTGCATCCTGCTGCCAATAATTTATGGATCGCTGTAGATGGTGAACCGTTCCGTAAATGGGGTGGCCTCAACAATGCTACATTCGAATGGGTCTGGAAAAAATTCTATTACAGCTATGGTGCAGAAAACAGAAGCTTCACTTATTTTCTTACAGCCGGACAACACGAAGTAAAAATTGCAATCGGCAGCGGATTTGTTTTTGTTGATCGGGTAGCGGTTGTAACAAAAGGGAAGTTGCCGGAAGCAACCGATCCGAATGTGTTGGCACTTTCGGAAAGCCTGGAGTTTGAAGCAGAAGGTGCGAGGTTTATTGCAGGTGCAGGAACAACAGGAACAGTGCCAACAATACAAAGTTGTTCAACTTCATCTAACCTGCAGCAGGTTAACCTCGGAACCCGTTTTGGTAACTGGATTGCTTTTGATGAAGTGATTGCCGATGCAGCCGGTCCTTACAAATTAAAGGTTTCATACATGAGCAAAAATGCAAGGCCATTCCGTATCAAAGTAAATGGAACAACGATGGGTCGTCAGCTTGCAAGTCCTTCGGGTAACTGGTGTTTTATTTCTACCGATAATCCTACTCTTGGTTCTCCTGCCGTTTATGAAGTAGTAGTAATTTTAAAACGAGGATTAAATACAATTGAAATAGGACTTAACAACACAGAACAGGCTCCGTTCATTGATAAAATCAAACTGGAGAAAGCAGAACTGAACGGGCTTGGACTGGAAGCTGAATTAGCAGAGTTGTTTTCAAGCAACAACACGGTGGTTGTTCCCAATTGTACAGTTGCATCCAATGGAGCGTTGGTAAATATGGGTGCTCTCACTTCAAATGGCGTACGTTTTACTAATCTCGTCAGCGCTGTTGGTAAAACCTACGAAGTAGATATTTATTACATTTCAAAAGTGCAGCGTACTATGCGTGTTGCTGTTAATGGCGAACCGTTTACTGCACTTGCATTTGATGCTTCCGGTCCCTGGTGTTTCGAAGCCAATCCGGTTGTAGCAAAGAAAACCATTACGGTCAACTTTGTGCAGGGCGTAAATGCAATTGAGCTACGTCCCACAGGTGCGGATGCGCCGTTTATTGACAGGATTGTTATCCGTGAAGCCTCTCCCGAAATAACAACTGCTGCGAATTTGCAGGAAATAACTGGTGCAACACTTAACACCCAATTGTTTGAACCATCAGCTGTGCATGCATTTACTGTTTATCCAAACCCGGTGCAGGCGGGCACTGCTATCAACATTACCTTACCTGATGCGGTGTTTGCAGGCGCTCCCGCCCTGTTACAGATCACCGATGTGAATGGCAGAGTTGTATTTGCACAAAAACTTTTGCAACAAGGCAACCTTCAACTTTTGCTGACAACTAAACTCAGTAAAGGAATGTATGTTGTATCGATTATACAAGGAACACAACGCACTAACAAAAAAATAGTCTTACAGTAGCAGCAGAATCTTTATCCATGAAAACCAAAACGACCCCATATCTCTATGGGGTCGTTTTTATTTTGGAAAAAGACACATCGGGTCAGTTACTACAGATCCATTCGATTGTTAACACCTTCATCTCAGCTTATCCTGTTTGCTGCCTCAAATTCCACCATCCATTCAATACCGTATTTATCCCGGAACATCCCAAAATAAGAACCCCACGGACTTTGATCCATTGGCATTTCAATTTCGCCACCTGCGGAAAGACCATTGAACAATTTGTCAGCCTCTTCTTTACTATCTGCATGCAGTACAATCTTACTCCTGTTTTCCCGCTCGTTGGTAGGTCCCATAAATTCCGGAACATCGTTACCCATTAAGGTGCTGCTGCCAATAGGCAACGCAATATGCATGATCTTATCGGCTTCTTTTTCCGATGGTGTAAAGTGCTCACTGGCCATATCTTTAAAACGCACCACTCTTGTAAATGCGCCACCAAATACTGATTGATAAAACAGAAACGCTTCTTCGGCATTGCCGTTAAAGTTGATGTGTGGATTAATGTGTGCCATGTGCATTTGTTGTTTGATGTTGTTTCAAAACTAGAACTTATCAACCTTACTCCACAGGTTGCAATGCGACAAAATGGAGGTGGATTGCGGCAAGTGTTCCGGCAGGATCTGGTGCGCCATTAGAAGGTTTACCGGCCAACTGTAGATATCTACTCTAACGTAACTGGCGCATTCTATGATCATAAACAAAACCCCGACAGCACATTCC
>NZ_CAMLGT010000046.1 GCF_946479605.1 uncultured Lacibacter sp. | reverse complement strand
AGCGGCATTAACGACATTGGTATCTTTAAAAATAATGATGCCTGCGGAAGTTCCTTATCAGCAACACCAACTTCGCAAACAATTACCGGTCGTTATACTCATGGAAGCTATGGACATGCTATCCAGGCAAACATCGGCTCTTTCTCTACCTTTTACTTTATGTCAACTACAGCAACATTACCTGCGAACCTTATTACATTTAAAGCGGTTGCAGCAGGCGAATCAGCAAAACTCAGCTGGGTTGTTGATCAACAGGAAAATGTTGAAAAATATGTTGTGGAAAGAAGTACAGATAATCTCTCGTTTGCCACTGCTGGTACAGTAGCTGCAAGAGGTGCAGTTACAGAAAAAGTTGAATACGGCTTTACCGATCTGAATGCAGCGTCAATTGCTTCAACTGTTTATTACCGCATTAAAATTCAGGATAAAGACGGGCAAACAAAATACACCAACGTAATACCAGTTTCGTTCGACATTATTACACGTGCGTATGTGGCCATACAACCAAACCCTGTAGTGAGCAATGCTACCATCACCATTGCAAGCAATGTTCAGGAAACAGCATTTTTACGAATTGTAGATAATACAGGCCGCATTGTTGTAAACCGCACCGTTCAACTAGTAAAAGGAAAAAATACAGTTGAATTGAATATTGAATCATTGCCATCAGGTCTGTACCATGTTGATGTAACAGGAAAAACCATCAACCAAAGAACAAAACTCATCAAACAATAAACTACTGTTAAAAGCAGGGAATGTATGCAACACATTTCCCTGCTTTTTTCGTTTATAGTATGAAAACACTTTTTATGAAAACCGCAATTATACAGGCATCCTTTCTTTCTGCAGCTTTTCCTGTTGAAAGAAAATTGCTCCGCACCGATAACAGTCTCTTCATTATACGTGAAGAAAGCATAAATGAATCATCGAGATTACATCATTTGTTCTTTGGTGCATTACAAAAGCAAACAGCAAAAGTGAAAACAGAAATAGTTGATGCCGAACCGGATTACTACAATAATTACGAATAACAAAAAGGAGAAGCAATGCTTCTCCTTTTCCTTTTTATCTCAATCTGAGGTTAGATCTTTCCCACCATCTTTTCAGGCACTACCCATTCATCGAACTGCTCAGGAGTTACATAACCCAGTTTCACTGCCATTTCTTTTAATGTAGTTCCCTGCTTATGTGCTTTCTGTGCAATTTCTGCTGCTTTATAGTAACCGATCTTTGTGTTAAGAGATGTAACCAGCATCAATGAATTTTCAACATGCTTTTTAATATTTGCTTCAATTGGTTCAATACCTACCGCACATTTATCATTAAAGCTAACACAACCGTCGCCAATTAATCTTGCACTGTGCAGAAAGTTGTAGATCATTACGGGTTTAAATACATTCAATTCAAAATGCCCCATCGATCCGCCAATGTTAATGGCAACATCGTTACCCATTACCTGTGCAGCAATCATTGTTAATGCCTCACACTGTGTGGGATTTACTTTACCCGGCATAATAGAAGAACCGGGTTCGTTATCCGGAATAAAAATTTCGCCGATACCGCTGCGTGGACCACTGCTGAGCATACGGATGTCGTTAGCAATCTTCATTAAGCTAACTGCTACTGTTTTTAATGCACCATGTGCTTCTACAATAGCATCGTGCGCTGCCAGTGCTTCAAACTTATTTTCAGCAGTTTTAAAAGGAAGTTTAGTGAGCTTAGCTATATGCTTCGCCACATTTACATCATAGTTGGGAGGAGTGTTAATACCTGTACCAACCGCAGTACCACCCAATGCTAATTCACTCAAGTGAGCCAATGTATTTTTAATTGCCTTTAACCCATGATCAAGTTGTGACACATATCCACTGAATTCCTGGCCGAGGGTTAGCGGTGTAGCATCCATAAAATGCGTACGACCGATCTTCACTACTTTTTTGTAAGCCTTTGCTTTTTTATCAAGTGTATTGCGCAGCTTTTCAATTCCAGGGATCGTTGTTTCAACCAAAATTTTATATGCTGCAATATGCATGGCAGTAGGAAATGTATCGTTACTGCTCTGGCTCTTGTTCACATCATCATTCGGATGCAGGTATTTTTCTTTGTCTTCCAGTTTACCACCGTTCAATACATGACCACGATAAGCAATTACCTCATTCACATTCATATTGCTTTGTGTACCACTACCTGTTTGCCATACAACCAAAGGAAAAAACTCATCAAGCTTTCCTTCCAGTATTTCTTTGGCAACCTTGCCAATGAGTACTGCTTTTTTCTTGGGTAATACTCCTGCCTCGTTATTGGTTAATGCAGCTGCGTGCTTCAGGTACGCAAATGCCTTAATAATTTCTTTCGGCATGCGGTTAATGTCCTGAGCAATTTTAAAGTTGTCGATACTACGTTGTGTTTGTGCACCATAATATGCATGTGCAGGTACTTTCACCTCACCCATGGTATCTTTTTCAATCCTGTAAGTCATAAAACAAGCTTTGGGCCGGTAGCTTTTAACTACGGCTGATTATTGATATGAATTAATGACAATGTTGAAGAACAAAGGCTTGGCCGCATTATTTTTCAGCAGCTGGCCTTAAAGTGCGGCAAAGGTAGGTGTTAACTGAGTTGGTTTTCCTAATTTCAATACGTAAATCACATGATGAAATTCATTTTTTCCGCATTCGTTTGCGTCTGCCTGTCGGTTGTTTGTTTTGCACAATCGAAAACCCCTGTTCCCACGCCTCAACAATTGAAATGGCACAACCAGGAGTACTACCTGTTTGCACATTTCGGGCCCAATACTTTTACCGATAAAGAATGGGGTCACGGTGATGAACCGGAAGATATTTTCAATCCCATACAACTTGACTGCAGGCAATGGTGCCGTATTGCTAAGCAGGCCGGTGCAACAGGCATCATCATCACTGCAAAACACCATGATGGCTTTTGTTTATGGCCCAGCAAGTATTCAAAACATACTGTTCGTGAAAGCAAATGGAAAAATGGAAAAGGTGATGTGTTGAAAGAATTATCACAGGCATGCAAGGAATTTGGTTTGAACTTCGGTGTATATATTTCGCCCTGGGACCGTAATCATCCTGATTACGGTACTGAAAAATACAACGATGTATTTGTGAATATGATGAAAGAGTTGTTTGCCAACTACGGCCCTATTACAGAATTGTGGTGGGATGGGGCAAACGGCGAAGGCCCCAATGGTAAAAAGCAGGTGTACGACTGGAAGAGGTTTAAAGATGTTGTCCGCAAACTTTCGCCCAACACCGTTGTGTTTAGTGATGTAGGGCCCGACATACGGTGGGTGGGAAATGAAAAAGGTATTGCCGGTACTACCAACTGGAATACACTGAACATTCAAGGATTTACCCCGGGGCTTGGTGCGCCTTCAACAGACACATTGAATACCGGTAACAAGCATGGTACGCATTGGATACCTGCCGAATGCGATGTAAGTATAAGACCGGGATGGTTCTACCATGCAGAAGAAGATAACAAAGTAAAATCGCCGGAAGAATTATTTCAACTGTATTTGAAATCTGTTGGACGTGGAGCAACCCTGCTGCTGAATGTTCCCCCCGACAGAAGAGGTTTGTTTCATGAAAATGATTCGGCTGCGTTGGTTGGATTTAAAAAGCTGAGAGAACAAACCTTCAAAACAAATCTTGCGTTAAAAGGCAAAGGATATGTTATAGGACACAATGGAAAAACGGCAGCTCCGGTATTGAATGATGCCAATTACCGTAGCTCAAAGCAGTTTCTCTTTCCTGCTATTAACGCAATGGGGTTAGAGTTTTCGAAGCCCGAAAAAATGAATTGTATAGTGCTAAGTGAAAACCTGCTCAATGGCCAGGCATGTGCTGAATTTAAAATCTCACTATTAAACAGCAAGAGAGAATTACAAAAAGAAATAACAGGTACTACTATCGGCAGACGACGGATGCTTACATTCGAAACAGTTGAAAATGTAAGCTCTGTTTTGTTAATAATAGTGGATCAGAAGAAAACAACTGCAATTGCAGAAATTGAAGTGTATAATATTGATGCGAAGCTTATTGAAAAATAAACGGGAACAAATTTGTTCCCGTTTATTCTCATACTGACCGGCTTTTCTGTTTATCACAGCATTTTAATTTACACTGTTCATATATGCAATAAGAGCAACTACATTACTCCTGTCAGTATAATTAACTTTATTGTCTTTTAAATATGCTCTCAGTTTGCCGCTTTTTGATGAATAGAAATTCATTAATGTTTCTTTTGTAACAGGTTCAAACTTATTAAACCGGTTGCCAATAAACATTGCCTTGCTTCGTACAAAAGTGGTTATAACCTGTGGTACAAGATCAAGCTTTGCTACGCTGGGCATAACGTATGAATTGTAATAGTTAGTTACAGCATCAGTAGTTGTTCCATAGGCACCCACCTTACGTTCTCCAATGGAAGAGAAAAAAGCAGCTGTGGCAATTTTTGTGTCGCCTACCAGTGTATCAATCTTCACAAATCTGTTCCCTGCAAAATAAAAGCTATCCTTATTTATGGTAACTACTTTTACTTCCTCAGGATTTACAAGTGTAAGTGTATCGCCTTGCATATTCACAAAAAATAATTCTTCATAGAGTAAATTGTAATTCAACCTGCTTTGCGAACGTGCTCCACTTTTAAAATGTACAAATCCTCTTTCAAATTGTGAATACTCATAAAAATCAGAAGAGGGAATCACCTCTCTCATGTTTTGCCCCGGCTGAACAGTGTAGTACTTGGGTGTTTGTGCCATAACATTTGTACAAACTACAGACAACAAAATTGTTCCTAATACAATAAACAGTTTTTTTTGTGACAGCATAAAATTTATTAAAGTTTGATCAATACTATTTTTCCATGTATGCTAGCAAATGAACAATATCCGCTCTATTCGAAAAATTAACATTTGCTTTAGCCAGGTAATCTTTCAGCTTCCGTTCCTTTTCCGGATAAAATGAAAAAATATTTTTCTTTGTAACCGGAATGAAATGGTTGAAACGGTTTCCAATAAACATAGCCTTTCGGTATGCAACAGTAGTTACAACATTAGGCGTAAGGTTCAGCTTTGTATTAGTTGGCACCACATACGACCCGTACGAATCTGCACCGCCATCAATTGTAGAGCCGTATGCCCCTACCCTTTTGCGGCTGATGGTAGTAAAAAAACCAGCGATCCCTATTTTTGCTGACCCGATGACAGTATCTGATTTTACAAACCTGTTCACTGCATAATAGTACTCGTCTTTTCCAATTACTACTGATTTTACCTCTTCAGGATTCGCAATAACCAATGTGTCGCCTTTGGACGAAATAAACTGTATATCCTCGTGAACAAAGTTGTAATTAAATTTTGCATTGGAGCGTATCCCGTTTTTGAATATAACTGCTCCTGCCTGAAATTCACTATACTCATACATGTCCTTCCCAGGAACAACATCCTGTATATTTTCACCAGGTTGTACTGTATAAACTTTTTTGGCCTGCGAAAATCCTTCATTCGGGAAAGTGAAAAACGATACCACAGCAAAAAGAAGTCTGAAGCGGACTATAGTAACCATGACGATTGTAATTATAATGGTTGTTTGAGATTTTTACTTCTCTATGTGTTCCAGCAAGCGTATAACATCATTCTTTGAAGTGAAATCTACTTTATTGCTTTCTAAATAAGCTTTTATCAATGTTTCCTTGTCGGCATACATAGATAAGACATTCTTTTTTGTTGCAACAACAAAGCGATTAAACCGATCTCCAATAAAGAGCGCTTTCCGAAAAGCAATATTTGTAATTACATTCGGAATAAATTTTATCTGATTCTGACCAACCGCACTTGGCACCGCAAAAGAACCGTATGAATCGGCCCCGCCCTCTGTCGCCAATCCATATCCTCCGATCTTTTTCTTATTGAGGGTGACATAAAACCCAACAATCCCTATCCTTGCATTGCCGATAACCGTATCAAGTTTTACATACCTGTTATCTGCATAGTAATATTCTCCTTTTTCAAAAGAAACAACGCTTACCTCGCTGGGGTTTGAAATAAGGAGTGTATCACCTTTTGGCGAAATAAACATCACCTTTTCGTGAATATAACTGTAGTTCAACCGTGCCTGAGATCGTGCACCGTTTTTAAACTGGACATAACCCGGCTGAAATTGCTCATATTCAAACAATTCATTTTTAGGTACAACATCCATGATATTTTCGCCTGGCTGAATGGTATAATAACCTGGCTTTTGTGCTGCACAATACATCGCTGCAAAAACAAAGCACAAACAAAACATTGATCTTTTCATTGAAATAAGTTGTTTTTAAAGATACTTTATTTACCGAAACCGGTTTCTGCAGAAGAACTTGTACCAGCTTTAAAATTCACAGTCCCTTCCCGGAATGCAGCGTATTCATATGTTTTACTTACCGGAACTGCTTCAATTAAACTTTGCCCTGCCTGAACAGTATTGTATTTTATTTTTTGAGCAGAAATAACAGAACTTACTACTGTAGCCCAAAGGATAAGTATGTAATTCTTCATGGTATAGTTGTTTGCTTATAGGTTTTCGCAAGTTGTTGTTTTAAAATGTCTCATTTGCCAAACGCAGCCTTTCTCTTTTCCAAAAATGCACCAACTCCCTCCTTCATTTCTTCTGTTCCAAAACATTCGCCAAATAACCTGATCTCTGCATCAAATCCATTTTGTGCAGGATCGTAATACGCATTAACTGCACTGATCACTTTGGCTATTGCATCAGGCCCTTTGCTCATTATTACTGTAAGCAGTTCTTTTGCTTTTGGCAACAACTCTTCTGCTGAGGTTACATAATTCACCAACCCAAGTTCTTTTGCTTCAGCCGCATTGATCATGGCTGCGGTCATCATTAATTCAAGACTCTTTCCTTTGCCAATAAGCTGCACCAAACGTTGCGTGCCGCCATAACCGGGTATCAGCCCAAGATTTACTTCGGGCTGGCCAAACTTTGCCTGCTCACTTGCCAAACGAAAATGACAACTCATGGCCAGCTCGCAGCCGCCGCCTAATGCAAAACCATTCACCGCTGCAATTATCGGTTTGGGCGATCGCTCAATTTTATTGAATACCATTTCCTGTCCACGTCTTGCCAACTCCTCACCTTCATTTGCATTCATTGAAAGAAATTCCGAAATATCTGCACCCGCAACAAATGCTTTTGGCCCGGCGCCGGTAATAACTGCACATTTAACAGCCGTATTTTTGTACACTTCATCAATTGCTGCACTTAATTCTTCTATCACAGTTTTATTGAGTGCATTTAATTTATCAGGACGATTGATGGTAATAATAAAGACCCCTTCTTCCAGGGAAGTAAGTAATGTTTGAAAACGCATATAAGTAAGTTTAAGAAATGAATAATCAGAAAGAGCGATGCTTCGACACCCAATCTTTAATGTAGGCTGCAATATCCTGCGTATTAGTGCCGGGCAGAAACAGCTTGCCCACGCCAATTTTTGTTAATGCATCTACGTCTTCATCGGGAATAATACCACCACCTGTAAGCAACACATCATTCATTTGTTTTTCTTTCATCAGGTTTAAAAGACGGGGGAAAACAGTCATGTGGGCACCACTTAAAATACTTACACCAATGGCATCCACATCTTCCTGCAGTGCAGCATTCACCACCATTTCGGGTGTTTGCCGAAGACCGGTGTAGATCACTTCCATACCCGCATCACGCAGGGCAGTAGCAATTACTTTGGCACCACGGTCGTGGCCATCCAATCCAACTTTGGCAACAAGCACTCTAACGGGTCTGTTCATACAGCAATGTTATGTTGCGAAAATAGGCAATATCAACTAACGACTGTAATTATAACTTCTTCCTGCTAAACTCCTGTTTCATTTGCTTCAAGCCCTCGGCTGCCAGTTTTGAACCAACAGAATCAACATTCTCAAAAAAGATCACACGATCGCCCAACTGCCGTGAATGTTGGTATGTAACAGAATCGATCAACGTTACTTGTTTAAAATGCTGAAACACTTCATCATCAGCACCAGGCATTCGCCTGCCAACAAAGATCAAATGCTTAAACCCAAACTCATTGGGTATCCAGTGCAGGAACGATCCGTTATCGCTGATCACTTTGGATTTAAACTGCTCATCAACACCATAATATTTTAATGCACCCGCCAAACCATAATGCCTGCAATAAACAACAGTGCTGTCACGCTCTGTTTGCGGTAAGGATAAAAATTGTTTTTCTGCTTTTGTTGTAATCTCCTTCCATCCAAGATAATCAGCAAAGTCCTGCGGCAAGGAATGATCACGCTGATCTTCCCACTTTAATGCGCCTGTTTTATCAATTCCTTTTTCCTTGTAAAAAGCAGCAAGCTTATCCGGCTCCCACAAAGGCATAGCCACCGGCAACACAACCCATGCTAAAAAAAGAATAACAAATGCCGTGGCAAAACGTATCCATTTCAAACGCAGGCTTGTCCATTGTTCAACAGCAACAGCGCCTGCTGCAAACAACATTGGATACAGCCCCATTGAATAATAATTTTTACCGCTGCTGATGATGAGCAAACCAATTACCGTAAGATAGATCCACGCCAGTATGCTGTACTGTTTACCTTTTGCAGTAAACAACCAGACCAAGCCGATTACCCAAATAAAGAATGCGGTGAAGTACATCATTATTTGTCCCAGTAAAAAATCAACAGGGCTCAAAAATTTTAATTGCGTTTCCCGCAATTCTTCCATGTGGTGCAACAGTGGCCAGTTGTGATTGTATTGCCAGAACAGATTAGGCAGCGCAATCAACAGCGACAATAATCCAGCGAAGTATAAATGTTTATTGAGAAAAAGTTTGCGATGCTTTGTAAGTAATAATGCCATTGCAAAACCGAGAATTAAAAAAGTAACCGAGTTCTTACTCAACCAGGCACAACCAAATGCAACGGCCAGCAGGTACAGGTATTTTACTGCGTTTGTATTTATATAGCGGATAATAAAATAAGCACTTACAGCCCACCAGAATACTTCTAAAAAATTGGCCTGGAACAGGAAGTGCAAGCGCAGGTATGCTGTAACCATTATACAAAGCCCGGCAATAAAAATGGCAAACAATTTACCCCCCATTTCCTGCACCATTTTACAAGTAACGATCAAAGTAAAAGCACCAAACAACGAAGGCCAGAATTTCACCCAAAAGAAACTGCTGCCAAACAAATGTGTAAGCCAGGCAAACCATGAAAGCATGGGAGGCACTTCCATATAACCCCATGCAAGATGTTTACCCTGCTCAAGGTAAAGAAACTCATCCCTGTGTAATTCGTAAACGGGATGCTGCAGAAAAAAAGGCAGTGCAAATTTTATTACTGCCAGCAGAAAGATGAACAGGTTGGTTTGCTTGTTTACATTCATCCGGTTAAGATAAATCCTTCGTTTCAAATTCAGGAATGAAAAAAATGTATTTAAAAAACAATAGAATTCGCTCTGTTTATCTTTTAATTAACGGGGTATGCTCAGAAAATCTTGTTACTTTCCCTCATAAATCCCAGCAACGCATGCAGCATACCATTCAACAGGAAATACCTGAACACCTCCGGCACAAAGATTATTCACTTGCCATACGTCGGTTGCTTGACCTTAGTTATGATACCAATGATCTGTCGCTGATGAAAGAAGCAACTGCCTTCAGCAGGGAATGGAACAGCATCATCAACAAAACTGAAACAGCAGAACCAGGCGAAGTATTTTTTTCAAAGGCTGAAGGTTTACTTACAAAAGCAGCGGCACTATTAAAAGATACACATGTAACCGCCACATCGTTATTGAATGCTGCAAGCATTTCCAAACAATACAGCAAAGGCGCATTCAGGCTAAACCCCATCAGTTTACAAATTGCAAGTGGTGATATATTAGGTGTAGTTGGTGAAAATGGTAATGGTAAAACAACATTGTTGCGTTGCCTGTCGGGGCAGCTGCTTCCTGATAGTGGTTCCATCAACTATTCATTATTAAAAACACCTGATTATTATAACATCAAAAGCTATGTTGCTTTTATTCCGCAACGTATCCCACGCTGGTATGGTATGCTGAAAGACAACCTGCATTTCAGTGCATCAATTGCAGGCATTCATGGCGAAGCAAATGAAGTAATGGTTGATTTTATGCTGGAGCGTTTAAGCCTGAGCAACTATGCTTCGTTAAACTGGAACCAGATCAGCAGCGGTTACCGCACACGGTTTGAACTGGCAAGGATTCTTTTACAAAAACCACAGTTACTGATATTGGATGAGCCGCTTGCTAATCTTGACATCAAGGCACAGCAAACAATTCTTACCGATCTGAAGTATATGACGGCATGGGCCAACCACCCGATGGGTATTATACTCAGTTCGCAACAACTGCATGAAGTTGAAAAAGTGGCCGACACTGTTTTAATGATTAAAAACGGAACATGCATTAATCATCATACTACAACAGAAGATTACAAACCTGAACGTACGATCATTGAAATTGAAACAACAGCTTCAAGAGAACAGATAGTTGAAGCACTTACTGCTATTGAAACAGATATTCGCTTTAACGGTGGATTTTACACCATCAGCACATCCGTTACGGAAGCACAACAGCTCATCAGTCAACTCATCAGCAGCAATATTCCGTTGAGTTACTTCCGTGATATTACCCATTCAACCAAACGTTTCTTCTAAACTTTTTTCCATGCAGTCAAAACGACCACTTGTTCCTTCATTTATAAATCGCCTTGACCGATACCTGTTGTTGCATCAACCAGTGATCTGGACAACACGTACACATCTGGTAAAATGGTATGCTATTCTTTTTTCTGTACTTCTTGCGCTTCTTTGCTTTCTTGTACCAGATAATCCATTAGCAGACAGCAATTCATTTGTTTGGACCACTCTAACAGGCGTTCTTTCTTTTCTTGGCATTATTCTATGGACCATTTACCTGTTGCGTTTTAATGTGTTTAAACGGTTTGGCAACAGCGGCAAGCTTGATGCTGTTAAAAATTTCGTTTTATTCTTTGTTGCGATCGGGTTTATGATTGCCCCGGTTTATATTCCATCAGCTGTTGAATCAGCAAGGGCAAATGCTGCCTTTGAAAACGAAGAGGTGGTGAATGATATTAATGCGATCAATACAAAGATCAATCAGCTTGAATATGATTCACTGAACCACAACTGGAGCAAACAGACATTTATTGTTTTGGATTCTGTTCCGCAGCACTTGCGTTACAAACAGGAAATTGAAGATGGAATTGTTCAAACCCGTTATATTGACACGGCTGAACTTCGTACAAAACTTGCAGAAGCAGACAGTACGGTAAGAACAGGCGACAGCATGTATAGTTTTTACAGCTGCCCACGCTATACGTTCATTGATGAGTTTAGTGCAGATGAATACACGAAAACAAAAATCAAATCTTCTGTACAACTCTATTATGAGCTGATCAAAGATTTTAAGCCCGTTAACAAACAAGCTACCCTTAAAGAACTTGGCCCGCTGCTGAAAAAATACCGTTACAATTCATATTCTTACTACTATCCTTCAGATGATGTAGTTGTTGTTGACGGCCAACCTTCTACAAACTATTATGCCGCTATTGAAAAGAAATACAATCTTTATGATACCGAAAACGGACTCCGTAATCTTGTTGCAAAAAAATACCGCTGGTACAGCGAAAATGATTCCCGTTTCAGGATATGGTTTTACATATCGTTCGTCATCACCTTGCTTGTTTTTATCTTCAGGCACAGTACGGTAAAAGCATTCTTCCTTTCCATACTCACCTGCATTGTACTGCTGGTAATTACCGCACTCATGCTGGCTTTTTCACACGAAAGCGGACAAAAGACCATGCTTGTTCTTTGCATTGCCTATTATGTTCTCTTTTTAATTGCCACCTTATTTGCAGCAAAGATCAACACAAGGTCAACATGGGCTGGCATTGTATTGAACATAACCACCTTCTTTACATTTTTAGTCCCCCTGTTTCTGGCCCTTGTATATTACGAGGAACAAGATGAACTATACCGCTACCCCAAGGAATATCCGCCGGGTTATTTCGAAACAAAAGAAACTGTTTTGCTGTGTGCAGAAGTTGGTGGCATTATTCTGTTCCTTGTTTTATTACAACCCTTCTTTAAACGGCTTTACCGAAACTGGTTTGCAAAACCGGAGGAATAAAAAAAGGAGGCTGCGGCCTCCTTTTTTTATGCTGATTACAATGAGCTTATAATAAACTTAAAGCATACTCCATTCGTTTCACAGTATCATCTTTGCCAATTATCTCAGCTATCTGAAATACCGCCGGGCCAAACTTTCCGCCCACCAGCATAATACGCATGGGCAATTGCAATTCGCCTGGCTTTATACTTTTTGCTGCTGCTAATTCTTTAAAGGCATTTTCAACAGTTGCCACATCCCAGGTACCAACTGTTTTTAATACATCAATGTATTCTCTAAAGAATTGTTTCTTCTCATCATTCCATTTTGGTTTTACTGCATCCAGCTCCAGTGTTTCAGGCGCTTTAAAAAAGAAACCGGCTTGCTGCACAAAATCGGGCAGCAACGTGCAACGTTCTTTTACCAGTTCAATTATTTTTTCCAGTAATGCATCATCATCTGTAACAATACCATTGTTCGCAAGCACAGTTCGTACGTCGTGCTTTAAACTTTGTACGTCTTTTCTTTTTATCCATTCCTGGTTGAACCATTTTGCTTTTTCAAAATCGAATTTTGCACCAGCACTATGTACACGTTTAATATCAAAACTGGCAATCAGTTCATCCATGCTGTACAGTTCTTTTTCTGTACCATCGTTCCATCCCAACACGGCAAGCATATTAATGAATGCTTCCGGCAAAAAGCCTCTTTCTCTGAACCCTTCTGTCAACTCGTTTGTTTTCGGATCGCTCCAGTTCATCGCAAAAACTGGGAACCCGTATTTAGCTCCATCACGTTTGCTGAGCTTCCCGTTTGGCCCCAGTATCAATGGAAGATGCGCCCATTGCGGCATTGAACTCTCCCACCCAAGATATTTCCACAATAACAGGTGCACCGGTGCGCTGGGCAGCCATTCTTCACCACGAAACGCATGTGTGATCTTCATCAAATAATCATCTACCACCACTGCAAGATGATATGTGGGCATACCATCAGCTTTCAATAACACTTTATCATCCACCAATCCTGTCTGGAAACTCACCTCTCCACGGATCATATCTGTAAAACTCACCACATCATGCTCAGGCATTTTAATACGGATCACATGTGGGGTGTTACTTTCAAGCAATGCTTTTACTTCATCATCCGCTAGGGTTAAGCTGTTGCGCATTTTTCTGCGGATGCGATGATCGTATTGCGGCGATGGATTCTCTTCTGTTTTGTATTGCTCACGCATTTGTTCCAGCTCTTCCTTTGTATCAAACGCATAATAAGCATACCCGTTTGCCACCAGTTTTTCTGCATACTGCCTGTACATTTCCTTGCGCTCACTTTGCCTGTACGGACCATAAGGGCCACCATGCACAGGGCTTTCATCGGGCGTAAGTCCGCACCATTCCAAACAGTTGAAAATATATTCTTCAGCACCAGGTACAAAACGGGTCTGGTCGGTATCTTCTATCCGTAACACAAACTCACCGCCATGATGCTTTGCAAACAAATAATTATACAACACGGTGCGTACACCGCCTAAATGCAAACCTCCCGTGGGACTGGGAGCAAAACGTACTCGTACACTCATGCCGCAAATATAATCCCTAAATAACCAACAGCCGAAACAGCAAAACACAGAATGCCCATTTACCTATCTTCACCGCAGCAAATGAACCGACTCTTCTTTCTTTTCATCTTTTGTTTTGCTGTTTCAGCAAATGCACAAACAGAATTTACATTTCCTCAGCTGGTGGTGGAGTATGATAGTGTCCTCATTTTTCATAAACTGAAACTCATTCCCATTAAACGTGTTGAAACGGCAACCGACAGCAGTTACAATACGCCTGTAACCATCAGTCTTAAAACCGGCATGAGCAATGGCTCTGTAAAGTTGAAAGAACGGGGGAATTATATGCTTGATAACATCAATGTTCTTTTGATTGAAAATAAAAGCAACAAAGACCTCGTCATCAAAAGCGGCGAGATTGTGATGGGTGGCCGGCAGGATCGTGTGTTTGCAAGAGATACCATTCTTGCTCCCGGCAAAACACATCTGGTGCCTGTGTTTTGTATTGAAGAAAACCGCTGGAGCGAAAAAGAAAAGAAATTTATTTACCGTGGCACAACAGGCAGTGGATTACAAGCCATCATTGACACAGCACATAACCAAACAAAAGTGTGGGATGAAATACGCCGTTTGCTGAAACAAAACAATCAAACAGGTTCATCTTCTTACGCTGCTTTGCTCAACAATAAGAAAGTAGCTGATACCAGCAATCTTTACGTTCAATACTTCTTAAAAGAATTGCGCAGCAAAGACAGCAGCATTGTTGGCATCATTGCATCATCGGGCAACAAACTGTTAGGTGCCGATGTATTTATCAGTACATCTCTGTTCTATCAAACACTGCCTGGCTTGCTTGAAAAGTATTGTACTGAAGCAATTCTTACAGGCACAACAGCAACAAAAAATAACCAGGCCGAAACAAACTACGCCAGCCATTTGTTTTCTCCAGAAACACAGCCAGCTTTTCTTTCAAAAAACGGGAAACGTTTTTTTTACAAAGGTGTGCTGATACAAATAACAGGTTTTTCCAAACAATATTAACTTCAAACATGCTTTATATAACAACAACGCCCTGGTGGCTTCGCATGATGTTTCCAGCGGGTCTTACATGGAATATTCCAACAGCCGAAAAGATATTGTACCTCACCTTTGATGACGGTCCTACACCTGAAGCAACTTCGTTTGTGCTGGATGAATTGAAAAAGTATAATGCCAAAGCAACCTTCTTTTGTATTGGCGAAAACGTGCAGCGGTATCCCCAGGTATATCAACGCCTGTTTACCGACGGGCATCGTGTGGGTAATCACACACATAATCATTTAAACGGCTTTAATACAAAAGATGAACTGTGGCTCAACAATGTAAAAGAAGCAGCCAAATGGATCGATTCAGATCTTTTCCGGCCTCCTTATGGAAAGATCAGGAATTTTCAGGCCAAAGTGCTGAAAGAAGCAAACCCGCCTTTCAGGATCATTATGTGGAGTGTGATCAGCGCAGATTTTGATGATAAGATCAGTCCGCAAAAAAGCTTCAGCAATGTAAAAAAGAATGTTAAGCCGGGAAGTATTGTTGTGTTTCACGACAGCGAAAAAGCTTTTCCCAATCTGCGTTTTGCTTTGCCTGAAACATTGAAGCTGTTTTCGTCTGAGGGTTACCGTTTTGAAGCCATCATTTAGAAAGGAAATAAAATAAGGAGGGCCGGGGTGGAAACCCTGGCCCGTTTTTAATCCGTACCCTATGAAAACTTTTGCTAAGGTACAATTCTTTTTATCAGATGCAAGTGTTTTTTCTTACGGGAGCGTAATGATTCTCACATTTCCATTCACAGTCAGCTCCGCCTTATTGTCGCAACGGCCATCACCAAAGTTGAGCAGTCCATTAGTATCGTTAAACCTGATTCGTAATACCCCTTTTGATATCCAACGGCAGGTGAATTTTTTGATCAGGGGTTCAATTACTTCATGCCCCCAGGTTTTGCCACGGCTGTTTTCGCCACGTCCACCACCTGTAATAGAGAAGATATCATCTAAAGGCCAGAACGGAGTACCATTGCCTTCAATTTGTGTCACAGTACGGATACTGCTCCATTTTACCCAACGGCCACTGTTCCAGGTGAGTTTACCTTCAATTACCTTGGTGGTAAACACCCGGTTATTGCTGGTACTGTTATTAGTCACCTCGTGTTTGCCTTCCACTTTCACACTGTCAATCTTATGATTTTCAAATGTTGTGGTGGCCTTGCTGCCCGGAATACCCATGGGCCCGGTAAACACAGTAATGATCTTTCCTTTCCTGAGTTTGCCATCCCTTCCCAAACAGCCATCGCCAAAATTGATGGTCACTGTTTTTGGAAAAACACCGGGAGTTGTTGGTGATACAATAATGGTAAAACAGCGTACACTGTCCACCCTTCCTGTAAGGTCACTTCCTTCCATACGGCCATAGATACCTACACCGGCCGTAATGCCCAATGATTCGCCGTTGGCTTCGGCACCAATACCCATTGTGTTATTAAATACATCGTCAAATGCAGCCTCAGCCTCGCTGTTGCTTTCCGTACTTTCAACGGTTGATAATTCTTCGGTTTTCGATTCGCTTGCTTCCTTTTTACAGGCTGTAAAACTGAGAGCGCCTATAAGCAGGAGCGCCAGTATGCTTTTTGTTGAGAGAATGCTTGTTTTCATGATATACGCTTTTGGTGGTTTAATTTAAAACTGAACAGTACAAAGACCTTGTGCCCCGAACTTGGTTTAAACAACGTTAAAAATATTTGGCACCATCATTCAGTTTCAAGCGCCAAACCAGCTTTCCTGCTTGTTAGAACAGTGTATTTTTGCAGTTTATGCAAATTATTGACACACATACCCACTTGTACCTGGAGGAATTCCAGGCAGATATGAATGAGGTTTTAACCCGTGCCCGTGCTGAAGGAGTTACCCGTTTCTATCTGCCCAATGTTGACAGCAGTTCTATTCCTGATTTACTGAACCTGGAAGAGCAATACCCTGGAGAGTGTGTGGCAATGATGGGGTTGCACCCTTGCTATGTGAAAGAGAATGCTGAAGATGAGCTGAAACTGGTGGAAGAATGGCTGAAAAAAAGACCTTTTGCGGCAGTGGGCGAAATTGGTCTTGATTACTATTGGGATAAAACTTTTGTAGCAGAACAAAAAGATGCTTTCCGCAAACAGATGAACTGGGCACTGGAACTAAACCTGCCGATTGTGATCCACAGCAGGGATTCTATGCGGGATTGTATTGATATTGTAAAGGAGCATCAAAATGGAAAGCTGCGAGGTATTTTTCATTGCTTTGGCGGTTCCTTAGAAGAAGCTAAGCAAATTATGGATCTTGGTTTTTTAATGGGCATCGGTGGAGTAGTTACCTATAAAAAATCAGGTTTAACAGAAGTGCTTCCGCACATTCCGTTAGAATACCTGGTTGTAGAAACCGACGCACCTTACCTCTCGCCTGTTCCGTTTAGAGGCAAACGCAATGAGCCATCTTACCTCAAATACATTGTAGAAAAAATGGCGGAGGCTATGAATATTTCAAAAGAAGAAATCGCAAAGCAAACCACATTGAATGCGCAAAAATTATTCGGCAGCTCAAAGTGATAACTGTATTTTTGCTGCCCAAATAAAGAGAGGTGTCCGAGTGGTTGAAGGAGCACGCCTGGAAAGTGTGTATACGGGAAACCGTATCG
>NZ_CAMLGT010000045.1 GCF_946479605.1 uncultured Lacibacter sp. | reverse complement strand
AAAAGCTGCCGAACTTGTTGAAACATTAAGCGGCGCTGGTCCGTTTACCGTATTTGCACCAACCAACGCAGCTTTCAGTGCATTGCCTGCAGGTACGTTGGATAATTTATTAAAGCCCGAAAGCAAAGCAGATCTCACGGGCATTTTAACGTACCATGTTGTGCCTGGTGCATTAAAAGCAGCTGATTTAAAAGATGGTCAGAAACTCAAAACTGTAAATGGTGCAGAATTAACAGTAACAATAAAAGATGGCAAAGTAATGATTGATGGCGCCAATGTAACTGCAGCAGATCTTACAGCCGGCAATGGCGTGGTACATGTACTGGATGCAGTAGTACTGCCCAAGAAATAAGCGCCCGCTTTTTTCATTCGATATACAATTGCTTCCCGCAAGGGAAGCAATTTTGTTTTATGGAGTTACGTTGCTGCATTTTGCTGCCCGAACCCTGTTCCTTGTACCTTGTATCTTTTACCTTCCTCCGTCAGACGAGGGCGTCAGACGGGGCGTACTTCTTACATCGTACCTCGTACTTCAAGCTTATCTTTGCGCCATGCATTATGTTTCTGTTGAAGGATTAACGAAGAGTTACGGTATTATTCCGCTGTTTTCAAATATTTCATTTCATATTGAAGAAGGCGATAAAATCGCATTGGTGGCACGCAATGGTTCGGGCAAATCCACTTTATTAAAAATACTGGCGGGCAAAGAAACAGCCGACGAAGGAAAGTACTGGGTAAACAAAGATGTAGACATTGCTTTGTTTGAACAGGAGCCCGGATTTGATGAAAGCAAAACCATTCTCGATAATATCTTTCAGCACAACCATCCTGTTATCAACGCCATTAAAGAATACGAAGCCATCAGCGAAGAACAGGATGCAGACAAACTCAACGAAGCCATTGTAAAAATGGATGAACTTGGTGCATGGGATTTTGATGCAAAGGTGAAACAGATCCTGGGCAAACTCAACATTCATCACCTGCAGCAACCGGTTGGTACATTATCCGGCGGTCAGCGTAAACGTGTGGCACTTGCACGAACACTCATCGATATTGGTTTCGATCATAAACATGTGTTACTGATCATGGATGAACCCACCAACCACCTTGATGTAGAAATGGTGGAATGGCTGGAGCATTATCTCAACAAAGAAAATATTACCCTGTTGCTGGTAACCCACGACCGCTATTTTCTGGATGCAGTGTGTGATGAAGTATGGGAACTAGACGGCAGTACCTTAACTGAATACAAAGGCGACTACCAGAATTATTTAGAAAAGAAAGCAGCACGTGTTGAAAGTGAGCTGGCAAGTATTGATAAAGCAAAGAATACTTATCGCAAAGAACTTGAATGGATGCGCAAGCAACCAAAAGCCCGCACCACGAAAAGTAAAAGCAGGCAGGATAATTTTTACGAAGTGGAGGCAAAGGCCAAACAACGCATCGAAGACCAGCAGGTACAATTGAGTATGAAGATGAGCAGGCTGGGTGGTAAAGTGGTGGAGATGAAGAAAGTGTACAAAAGTTTTGGCGATAAACAAATACTCAAAGGTTTTGATTACACCTTTAAAAAAGGCGAGCGTGTTGGTGTGGTGGGACAAAACGGTGCAGGCAAATCAACTTTCATAGATATTATACAGGGCATTCAACAACCAGACAGTGGCAAGATCAATGTAGGCGACACCATTGTATTCGGCAACTACTCACAAAAGGGATTAGAAATAAAAGAAGACCTTCGTGTAATTGAATATGTAAAAAACATTGCAGAGAATTTTCCATTGGCAAGTGGCGGCTCGTTAAGTGCTGCACAGTTCCTGCAATTGTTTTTGTTTGATCCGGATAAACAGTACACCTATATTTCAAAGTTGAGTGGTGGCGAAAAAAGAAGATTGCATTTACTGTCGATCCTCTTCCGTAATCCTAACTTCCTGGTATTAGATGAACCAACCAATGATCTTGATCTGCCAACATTGGCTGTACTGGAGAATTTCTTAACCGAATATCCGGGTTGTCTGCTCATCGTTAGTCACGACCGTTATTTCATGGATCGCCTCGTTGATCATTTGTTTGTGTTTGAAGGCGATGGCGTCATCACCGATTTCCCAGGCAACTATACACAGCTGCGCATTTATCAGAAAGAAAAAGAAAAGCCGGAAGCCGATAGTAAGGAAACAAGTAATGCTGAGCGCAGTCGAAGCATGGTGCAGGAGGTATCGAGCGCAGTCGAGATAGCGGCGGGCAGCACACAAAAAAAACGCTTCAGCTTTAAAGAAAAACGTGAATTTGAATTATTGCAGAAAGAAATTGAACAGTTGACTGAAGAAAAGGAAACCATTCATGCAAAACTCAACAGCGGCGATCTTCCATTCGACGAGTTACAAAAACTCAGCAACCGTATTGGTGAAGTAACCAACCTGCTTGATGAAAAAGAAATGCGCTGGCTGGAATTGAGTGAATACACAGATTAATCTTCAAACACAAAGTCATCTGCCTTTGGCATCTTTGTCATCAGCTCTGCTGCCACAGGCGGCGCTGCAAGCTTACGTTCAATTACATCCATCCAGGCAAGATCAGCATTAATAACAGCAGCCAGTGTACCATCTGCTTTTGTAAGTTCATGTCTGGCACTCCATCTCGATCCATCAATTCTGCATTTGGTGAGCAGCAGGTTAACCGTTACTGTTTCACCGGCATGCAGTTCCCTGCGGAAAACACATTCTTCACGAAATAAAATAGGACCAATTTTCAGTTCACGCATCAATTCTGTTGTATACCCATGCTCAATTAAAAAACTCATGCGTGTATGTGCGCCCAATTCGTAATACTTTGAGTGCATCACATGTTGATTAGCATCTACATCGGCCCAGCGTAGTTCAAATATTTTACTGTATGCGTTCATAGTTTGAAGATAAGAAAGTCAGTTGTGAATGATCAATGGTCAATAAACAATTGGCAACAGGTAACTCACAACTTTAGAACCAAGCACTATAAACTTCAAACAACAAACTATCAAACATGAACATATCTTCCTCAAAACAAAAAGCCCCAACATTCAATGCCGGGGCTCATGTTATCAACTAAATAACTTACTGTTTGTTATACATCAGCTCATAATATTCATGCGCCATGCGGTTACTGTCGAACTGGAAGCGAACATCACGCATCCCATTTTGAGTGATCTGGCGCCACACAGCCGGGTTATCGTAATACAACGGAAGTATCTGGCGTTCGAGTATTTCATACATCTGGTCAAGATCGTATTGATCCTGCTCCTGTACATGCATGGCACTGTAATCAACCGGAGGAACAATAAAACTGTTGTTACCATGATTAGCAAATTCGCAGATCCATCCATCAAATGTGCTGAAGTTAACAGCACCATTCATAGCAGCCGTCATACCACTGGTGCCGCTTGCTTCACGTGGCACACGTGGGTTGTTTAACCACACATCAGCCGCCTGTTTTAAACGCTTGCTCAACGACAGTTCATAACCAGTACACACTGCGACATTTTTATAATTCTTACTCAGGTGAACAAGGTTATTAAAATCGCTGATAGCAGGATAATCAACCGGGTAAGGTTTACCAGCCCAGATGATCTGCACAGGATATTTTTTATTGCTGAGTAACGCATTAAAACGATCCAGATCACGTGTGATCAGTTCCGCACGTTTGTAACCTGCAAACCTGCGTGCCCAAACTATAGTGAGTACATTACCATCAAACAGTTTTCCTGTTTGATCGGCCACCAGATCAAATGCACGGCGTTTGAGATAATTCTTACGGTCATCAAAACGCTCATCGTTGTTTTCATCCATGGAGAAATACAACTGCTTATCGGCCCAGTAGCGCCAGTTCTGAGCATTGGTAACATGTGTTATCGGTGCTACGTTATCGTAGTGGCTCCACATTTTACGGCTCACTTCACCATGCAATGCACTTACACCATTTGCATGCCTTGCAAAACGCAATGCAGCAAGTGAATGATTAAACTGATCGTCATAAATACCGGTAAGCTTTCGCACTTCATCCAACGGAATACCGCAGAAATAACTCATCTTTTCGCACAGGTACATATCATGTTTTTCATTACCTGCTTCTTCCGGCGTATGTGTAGTGAATACCAACCGTTTCTTCACTTCATCCACACTGCCGAATTTGTTATACAGATAGAAAGCAGATGAAATACCATGCGCTTCATTCAAATGATATACATCTGGTTTAAATCCTAATTCATCAATGAGTTTTGCACCACCCACTCCCAGCAAAATAAACTGAGCAACTTTGGTTGCAACGTTTGCATCATACAAACGGTGACAGATGGTTTGTGATACATAATCGTTCTCCGGCAGATCTGTGCTAAGCAAAAACATCGGAGCACTCTTGAATGTTTCCGGATTGAGATACCATGCTTTCACCCATACCGGATGATCATGAATATTGATCTGATAATTCAGTCCTGTATCTTCTAAAAAATTGTAGATCTTTTCGTTCCACTGTACCTGCAATGTCTGATCCTGGTTGCGAGCCTGGTCGTAATAACCATACTTCCACAGAATGCCAATACCAATAAGATTTTGTTTCAGTTCGTATGCACTACGCATGTGCGAGCCAGCTAAAAAACCCAAACCTCCGCTATAGATCTTGAGCGGCTGGTGTACTGCAAACTCCATGGAGAAATAAGCGACTTTCTTTGAATATGCGTTTTCGGTGGCGTAAGGAACTTTAAAATGAGTGAAGGCCATAATTCAATAATACATTTGCTTTGGGTGCGCAAGATAACGGAAAATTCCAAACCGGCTTTTCCGGGCAATACCGTTTATGCACATCAAACGATAGCAATTACTGCGGTTGCTTCTATTTCAATGAGCAGGCGCTCATCTATTAAAGCGGACACTTCTACCATTGTAGAAGCCGGTTTTATGGCTGCAAACACTTCACCATGTGCTTTCCCTGCTTCTTCCCATGTAGAAATATCGGTTACAAACATGCGGGTACGCACCACATCCTGAAGTGTAGCACCGGCTTCGGCCAGTGCTTTTTCTATTTTTTTGAAGATATACTGTGTTTGCAGATACACACTTCCTTCGCCCACCAACACATCGCCGTCCATCGCTGTTGTGCCTGCTACTTCCACTACGTTGCCCACACGCACTGCTCTTGAATAACCTACTACATCTTCCCAGGGAGAACCGGAACTGATATTTTTACGACTGCTCATAGTTTGATTTATTTGTGAATGGTGAATAAGTAACCCGTTTAAGATTTTCAAACTGTAGAATATAAATAAGACCATTGCCTATAGATGACAGGTCACCACTCCCTACTATAGACTACCGGCTATCTACTTTTTCTTCTTCTTCACTGCTTCCTTTTTCTTCGGATAACTTCCTTCAAAGAAACAAGTGATGCCACGATACAAACCACAGTTTTGTTCGGTAATGCGTACAGATGAAGATGTAAAATCGAAAGTGATTACACAATCACTGCTTCTGTCACGGAAAATACCTTTGGCCTTACCAATCCACTCACCAGTGCCTTTTACTTCGCCCACACAATCGCCGTTTTGCTTGCTGAAGTGAATAAAGAATTCAAAACTTTTTTCACTGGCACCATCACGTATGGAAACAAGATTCTTTTTATCAGTTGTATAATCAGCAGAAAATTTTTGTTTGCGTGCAAGACTGTCAATAGGATTCCCCATGATCATATCGCTCAGATCTTCTGTACTGTTGGTCATAGCCACAATAAACCTGCCCGACTGATCATCCATGAAATAGATCGTTTCATTGGTCCATAATTCACCGGTAGGTGTTTTACGTTCCTGTACAAAACTGATATTGTGTTTGCTGTCGATCTTGCAATAACGCACAGCATTACCTTTTGGTAACAAGGCACCAATGTTCAATGAACCGAGGTATTGCGATTTTTTATCGAAATAAATAAGCTGAGCACCTTTCTCTTTGCCCAGCACTGATTTTACCAGCACATAATTTCCCTTATCACCATCGGCCGACTTACCAATGAGGTAAAGCTTCAGGTTTTTTGTTTTGGGATAAAGCGCTTTGAAAACAGTATCGGGTAAAAAGGTTTTATACGTCTCCTGGTTAATAAGAATAGAATCTTTCTCTTTCGCATTGAGCAAGCTATCATTCACCACAATAGGATAAACCATTTGTGTGGCAAGACCAATAAAATCAGCAGCCGTCAGATCTTCGTCTGTTATTTCCTTTGGCTTTTTACCCTTGCAGGCTGCCAATACTAATATAAATGCAAGGCTCATCAGTAGAATACGCTTCATTACGGTAGTTATGAATCTTAAAAATAGGGGTTTTGATTGGGATAAGTAACAGAAAACATAGGTACGAGATACGAAGTAAGAGATACGATATACGAACAAAAATAAGACAGCAGAATAATTGTGTTGCTTCAGAAAAAAAGTTTAGTTTCGTCTAAATTTTAATTTCATACCGAATGAATTTTTCGATAGCCGAGGAAAACTATATCAAAGCCATCTGGCGCCTTCAGCAGAGCGATGCCAACGTAACCACCAATGAACTGGCAGCCGAACTGCAAACCAAACCTGCCTCGGTAACAGATATGCTGAAACGCCTCAGCGAAAAAAAGCTGTTGAACTATGCCCCTTACTACGGTGTAAAACTTACTGCCGATGGAAAAAAGCTTGCACTCAGCATCATCCGCAAACACAGGCTGTGGGAATATTTTCTTGTAGAGAAATTACAATTCAACTGGGATGCCGTGCATGATATTGCCGAAGAACTGGAACATGTAAGCAGCCCCGAACTGATTGAACGACTGGATGCTTTTCTTGGTTATCCCAAAGCTGATCCTCATGGCGATCCTATCCCCGACAGCAAAGGGCGCATGACCAGCATCAGCAACCTTACCCTGCAACAGTTGCCCGAAGCACAACCGGCCATTGTTACAGGTGTGGGCGATCAGAGCAGCAGCCTGCTGGAACTGCTGCGTCAAAAAAATATTGGCATTGGTACAAAGCTGGAGATCAAACAGCGCCATGCCTTTGATGGATCGGTGGAAATAAAACTCCGCAACCAGCCGCTCATTAACCTCAGCGAACAATTAGCAAAAAACATACTTGTAAAAACAGTGTAGGTATTTACCTGCATCATTACCCTTTAAATTATGCAACAACTCGAACAACTGTTTAAAGAAATAGGCCCGGTGTGGAGCGCCCTTGCAGGCGGCACATTTACCTGGCTGTGTACCGCACTGGGTGCATTCTTTGTTTTTTTCTTTAAAGAAATGAAACGCAGTGTGCTGGATACCATGCTTGGATTAAGCGGCGGTATTATGCTGGCGGCAAGCATCTTCAGTTTATTAGTGCCAAGTATTGAAATGAGTGAGAATATTTATCCTTCCATGCCCTGGATGCCCGCCATTGTTGGCTTTGCGTTAGGTGCATTATTTGTGTTTGGTCTTGACAAAGTATTGCCGCACCTCCACATCAATTTTAAAGTAAGCGAAGCAGAAGGTGTAAAATCATCGTGGCACCGCACCACCCTGCTTATTATGGCCATAACATTGCACAATATTCCGGAAGGTCTTGCAGTAGGTGTTGTGTTTGGCGCAGCATTACAAGGCAGTGCCGATGCATCGGTTGCCGGCGCTATTGCACTGGCTATAGGTATTGGCATACAGGATATACCAGAGGGCTTTGCGGTAAGTATGCCATTACGCAGGCAGGGACTTACACGCTGGAAAAGTTTTTACTATGGTCAACTCTCTGCTATTGTTGAACCAATTGCAGCCATCATTGGTGGTATACTTGTCACCTACATGCAAAATTTTCTTCCGTTTGCATTGGCCTTTGCAGCAGGTGCCATGATCTTTGTGGTGGTGGAAGAAGTGATCCCCGAAACCCAACGGGATAAATATACCGATGTAGCTGCACTTGGTTTTATTGCAGGCTTTTTAATTATGATGTTCCTTGATGTATCGTTGGGATAGTCAACCGGTTCCCGCAAAGGCACAAAGGGCACAACGTAATTGATCATTTACATAAAACAGCGACGGTTATTGTTGCAGCAATAATTTTTCCCACAATAGTTCGGGTTCTTCATCAAATACTATATCAACAGTGGCGTTGGTAAGCAGCCAGCTGCCTTCTGCTATTTCTGCTTCCAGTTCATGTGCATCCCATCCACAATAACCAATAAACAGTTTTACATCAGTAACAGGTAAAGCACCTGTGTTTAACAATTGCACCGCTGTTTTAAAATCACCATACAAATAAACAGCAGCATCAATCAACTGTCCATCTGTAATAAGATCGGGCCTGCGGTGCAAAAAATACAATTGATCATCCTGCACAGGACCACCGGTAAACAAAGGCACCGGAATGGAATCTTTAAATTCTTCCAGCTCATTGAACGAACGTGAAAAAGGTTGATTGATGATAAAACCAAGCGCCCCCTTTTCATTCTGCTCGGCTATAACGATCACTGTTTGTTCAAAACTGCTGCCATCGAGCAATGCGGTACTGATGATGATATTTCCTGTGCGTATGTGCATGATTATAATTTGCAAAGAGCAAGGTACAATCAAAAACAAATGAATCATACAAGCGGCAGATTTCCTGCAAATGAAAAAATAGAATAAATTACGGCTTTAACCATAAACCAATCTTTCAATGCGTCTCCGTTTTTGTCTATCAGTAATTATTTGTGTTTTTTCTTTTTTGGGTGCAGCTGCACAGCAAAAGCCTTATGTAAGTCCGGTGCCTGCCACTTCACCCATGGCCATGAAACCGGAGATGACAGAGATCTGGAACCCCGAAGTAAAAACCATTACACCGGGAAAGAAAGACAGTGAAGCACCATCGGATGCCATTGTATTATTTGATGGAAAAAACCTGAACCAATGGGTGAGCCAGCGTGATAAAAACAAACCTGCTCCCTGGAAAATTATCAACAACGATTACCTGGAAGTAGTACCCGGCAGCGGTGGTATTGAAACCAAACTTTCGTTTGGCGATTGCCAGTTGCATATTGAATGGAGTGCGCCTGATACTGTGGAAGCAGGGGGGCAAAACCGTGGCAACAGCGGTATCTTTTTTCAAAACCGTTATGAACTGCAGGTACTTGATTCCTACGGCAACAGAACTTACCGCAACGGACAGGCAGGCAGTATTTACAAAGACCATGCACCATTGGTAAACGCCATGCGCACACCACTTGAGTGGAATACCTATGATGTTATTTATACAGCTCCACGTTTTAAACCAACAGGTGAACTAGATGCGCCTGCACGCATTACAGTATTACACAATGGTGTGCTGGTGCAAAACAATGCCACCATTAACGGACTTACATTGTACATTGGCTTACACAACTATCCCAATGCACATAGCGAAGATGTGATCTCCTTACAGGATCATGGCAGCAAAGTACAGTTCCGTAATATCTGGATCAGGAGATTGTAATCGTCAACTGAACATCATCAATTGCTCAACAACACAGCCATCAGCATGAAGCCTTTTTTCAAGTATTGTTTTTTCATCAGCGTTTTGCTGCTGTTATCGTTACACAGCCGTGCACAAACACAAAAAGCAGAAGCGGGTATCAAAACCATCATGGAAGAAAACAAAGTGATCGGGTTATCGGTTGCTGTGGTAAAAAAAGGTGAGATCATTTATACCCACTCCTTCGGCATGAAAGATGTGGAAAGCAATACACCGTTAACAGATGATTGCATTTTTCGTATTGCCTCCATTTCAAAATCATTTTCTGCCACCAGCATCATGCAACTGGCAGAGGCTAAAAAACTATCGCTGGATGATGATGTAAGTAAACTGCTGGGCTTTACTGTGCGCCACCCTAAGTTTCCACAAACAGTGATTACACTGCGTATGTTATTAGCACACCGATCAGGCATTAACGACAGCCAGGGTTATTTTACATTGGATGCCATTAACCCTGGAAAGAATCCATACTGGGCAAAATGTTACAACGACTATGAACCGGGAACAGGTTACCAGTATTGCAACCTTAACTACAATATGGTGGGTACTATTATTGAGATTATATCCGGCCAGCGTTTCGACCAGTATGTAAAACAGCATGTACTTGATCCGTTGGGTTTATATGCCGGTTACTGTGTTGATTCCTTAGACAAAAACCGCTTTGCAACCATTTACGAGTACAACAGCAAGGAAGATAAGTTTACAGCAGCACCCGGTGCCTATGCGCCACGCAGTGAAGAAATACACAATTACAAAATGGGCTACAGTGCGCCCATCTTTTCACCAACAGGTGGCATGAAAATATCTGCAACCGATCTTGCAAAGTACATGACCATGCACATGCAGCTGGGCAAATACAAACGAACAAGGATCATTTCAAAAAAGAGTGCAAGGCAAATGCAAACCAAACTTTCGGATAAGGAAGGTTATGGTTTAGCTATCATGACAACAGACAAACTCATTAACGGAAAACAAATGAAAGGACATACCGGTTCGGCCTACGGATTGTTCAGTGCCATGTTCTTTGATCCGAAAGAAGAGTTTGGTTTTGTGGTGATCAGCAATGGATGTACTGGTGCATATACAGATGGGATGAACACGGTGATGCGCTCAACCATCAATTGTTTGTATGATGCGTTTATTGCAAAGTAGTTTCAGGTGCTCACTGATGTAACAGATGAACACAGAATTATTTATTGCTTTCAAACTACCCATAACCTTTAACCCGTAACTCAATTACATATGCGCATCTCTTTTCTTCGTTGCTTCTTCTTTTGATACTTTATCATTTTCTTCCACCACTTCCTTTACACCATTCACCAGCGAAGAAATGGGGCCCTTCATATTATCCTGCGGATCGGTTTTGTGCAATGTTTCAGGATCTGGTTTTATTACAGCTGATTCCTCATCTGTTTTATTCTTCTTTGTTTTGTTCTCTGCCATAACATAAGATTTTATGTAATGGCTGGCTCAAATTTGAGGCCAGTTACAATTGCGTAAAAAAACAGGAGACCAAATGCACAGCTTTCGTTATAACCAACTGCAGGTGAATACACTGTAACCGGCATGCATTTCTGCCATTTTGTTTACCCAAGCGAAAGCTCAATAAAAGAAGTTTCAAAATCCTCATCTATCCTTTGATGAACAGTTCCGTTAAAATAAGTGATGCGGTTATGAATGCTGCTTTGTGCGGAGTTATTGATTGCCTTAACAAAGTTGAACTGAAGATCATTCTGGCTGAGCACCAGCGTTACCCGGGAAGGTTTATATAACACATTCAACAGCACTTTTGTTGCCGATGAATTGTTCAGTACAAGATCAAGATAATCCTGCAGTATCCTGAAAACAGAGAACTTATCGTTTTGACTGATCGTTTCAACAGTAAGATCATTATACTCAAACTGAACATGAATGTTGTTTACTTTCTTCAGTTCAATAATGTATTCACGTGTACCATCAACCAAACCAATATCGGCAATCACAGCAGGGTGCAGTTTAATACACAACAGGGTTACTGCATTGATGGCATCATTAGTAAGGGAATAACTTTTTGCAAGCAGTTCGCTGTTATCCTGCCTTGTCATGGCCTCACCCAAATACATTTTTGATGCTGCCAGCATCTGGTTCACATTATCTCTCAACTCATATACAACGTTCTGGTTGGCTGTTTCCTGTTTTTCGATAACAGAACGAAGCTCCTGTTTCCTGTAACCGTCTTCAAGCGACATGTTGCGCTTGTACAATGCTTCCTGGTAATTGTAAATAAGAATGAAATAATAAACTGTTAACGAGAAAGAAATAAAAAAGGCAAGATAAAATGTACGTTTTGCTTCCAGTATCTGTTCAGCAGGGAACTGAAATTTATCATCGGCAAACAGCAATGACACAAGCAGGAAGCAAATGGTAACAACTGAAAACAGGACCACATACTGCCGTTTCCCTTCTGTGCGAAACAAATAAATATAGGCAAGTATGAGCGGAAAATAATAGAGGTATGTTGCACTTTTTATACCCAAGTGCAAACCAATGAGCATAAACGCCACATTAAATGTGAGCCCGGAAATGATCTTTGCCCACAATGTATATTTCCAGTGATGCAACAGCAGCGATACAACCAGTACACATGCTGCAGCCAGCAGCACATATACATCATAAAAATCGCCGTAGCCCGACATGATGCTGTCGGTTATATTGATGCCAATAGCAATAAGAGCAATATAGATAAACCGGTTAAACCCGGTTAACACGTTGTGTTTTACCACATCATCAACAGACGAAGCGCTGTTCATACTAAGAGGATTCAGGATATTGGATAATAAAAGTCAATACCGAAAGTAGACCAAAACAAAACGGAGCGGTGTTTTTGCTCTTACTTGTTTTAATAATTAGGTTTTTTTCCTGATAACCTGTAGAAACTATTCCTGAGATGAATAAGTGATACCGGCAGCCACATGAGTAATCCGGACTACAAAGCTTTGAAAGCGGAACAAACAACTGGTTCAGGTGAAAAAACAGAGGTATTGCCTTTACAATATCCGCATCTGCAGCCGCCTAGTCCGCCAGTTTTGAAGCAGGAATAACGGCCTTTAATGTAAACCCGTTGCCGGGTGAGGTCTGAATCATCAGTTCACCATCAAAATAACCAACCCTGTTTTTAATATTGTTTAACCCAATACCATTTCCTTTCTCTTCAAGGCTGGCTCCTTTTCCATCATCACCAATCAGCAGGATCAATGATTCTTCATCCGGATAAATCCGCACAAATGCATTCGTCGCTTCACTGTGCTTAAGAATATTGCTCAGCTGCTCCTGCACAATTCTGTAGATGGTGAGTTTTAACTCCCTGCCTGCCAGTTCCTCATCAAACCCATCGGCTTTGAAACTTATGTGCAGTGATGAACTCTGGTGTATATCCTCAATAATATCACGTATGATCTGGCACAAGCTGATGCTTTCAAGCGATGGTGTAACACTTTGATGCGATAAACGCCTGATCTCATCAATTGCTTTCAGTAAATGCTCTTTGCTGCGTAAAAGCAGATCATCCTGTTCGGTTTTTTGTTTTAATGCTTTATCAAGAAAAAGTTTAGAAGCTGCCAGTATCTGGTTAATATTATCATGTAACTCAATACCAATTTCGTTGCGCACTTTTTCCTGTGCAATAATGCCTGTGCGTACCATTAGCTTTTCCTGCAGCATCCGTTGCCGTGCAAGGGTTGCTTCGGCCTCATATTTTTCAATGGCAGCTGTAACTGCACTGGGCAAGCGCTGCATCCTGTCTTTGAGAATATAATCACTGGCCCCCTGTTTCATGATCTGCACGGCATAATCTTCCGAAACAGTAGAGGTAATCAGGATGAAGGGAATAGAAGCATCAATTCCTTGTACTATCTGCAATGCTTCCTGCGAATTAAAAGAAGGAAGCGAATGATCACTAAGAATAAGATCGGGACGGCTGTACTGCAGCAACTCTTCAAACTGCTGCCTGTTCACTGCCCTGCGTATCACACAATTCATTCCGCCCTTCTTCAGCACATAGGCTACCAGTTCTGCATCGGAATCCAGATCTTCAAGATGAACAATATGCAATACCCTCTTCATTACAACTGTTACAGATTATTGATTGATTTATTCAGCAACATCCAGTAAAAACCCAGCTCGCCAACTGCTTTTGCAAAATCTTCGAACCCTACAGGTTTTACCACATAACTGTTTACGCCCAGTTCATAACTTGATACAATATCTCTTTCTTCGCTGGAAGAAGTCATGATCACAACAGGAATTACTTTGGTGTGCTCACTTGCCTTCAGCTGGCGTAACACTTCAATACCATCAACCTTTGGCATTTTAATATCCAGCAGTATCACCCTCGGCAATTTGGTGAGATCCCTGTCGGCATACACACCTTTTCCAAACAAATAATCAATTGCTTCGGCTCCATCTTTCAAATGAAGAATACTGTTGGCGATCTTTGCTTTGTTGAGCGCCCTGATGGTTAACTCGGCATCAGCCATATTATCTTCCACCAGTAAAATTTCCACTTCCTGTAACATATATCATCAATTTTTTCAGAGTGAATGATCAGGAAAAGCTGAATGAAAAAACAGCCCCGCTGCCAATACTTCCTTCGGCACGCAAAGAACCATTCTGCCGTTCAATAATCCGTTTTACCAATGCAAGACCAATGCCTGTTCCTTCAAATTCATCCTGCCGGTGCAAACGTTGAAACACACCAAACAGTTTATCACTGTATTTCATATCAAACCCCACACCATTATCTTTTACATAATATTCTACTTTGCCGTTTGTATGTGTGGCACCAATTTCAATAACAGGCTCATCCTCCAGTGCAGAGTATTTCATGGCATTATCAATCAGGTTTATCCACACCTGCTTTATCAGCTGCGGATCGGTTTTGCAAGCAGGTAATGGATGCAGTACAAAACGATAGTTCTTTTCCATGCGTTGTGTTTTCAGTTCATCCACCACCTGCTCCACCAGCTGCTGCATATTTACTTCGTGCACATCTGCTTCCTTTCGGTTAATGCGTGAAAAGCCAATCAGATCATCAATCAGCTGCCCCATCATGCGTGCATTTTTTATAATGGCATCGGCAATACGTTTTCCATCATCATCAAGCGATGCTGCATGATCTTCACGCAGCATTGCTGCATAACCACTTACTGCACGCAATGGTGCACGCAAATCGTGTGATACAGAATACGAAAAAGCTTCCAGCTCTTTATTGGCCTGTTCCAGTTGCGCTGTTCGTTTTGCCACAATGGCCTCCAGGTTCTTCTGTGTATCGTTTACCTCCTTTGCCATTACATTAAAGGCATGCGATAATGCACCTAATTCATCGCTACGTTTCAACTCCACCCGTTGATTAAAATCGCCCCTTGCAATACCCTCTGCAGCAGCTGCCAGTTTTTCAACAGGCTTTGTTATACTGCGGCTGAGCAGCCATGTTAGTATAATGCCAATAATCAGCAGCAGCACTGCACTGCTGATGGCTATTTTTAAAAATTCATTTGCAGGCTGCAACACGTTTGCCCGGGGCATGGCCACCATTACTTTCCATTCGGTATTGCGCACAAGCGATTGTGCTGCCAGGTAACCCTGGTTGTTCCGGTTGTATGTAATCAGTGCTTCATCTGCACCCGCTGTGGCAGGCAAGCCATTAACAGCTGTACGCAAGTCGCTCCACAAACTGCCATCGGCATTGCCCACAAACAACACCACTTCTTTCCCCAGCAGTTGCGATACACGTTCAATATTTTCTTTTGAATTGTACATTTTGCGCCAGCGCAGCAGATAGCCCGCCAGCTTACCTTCATGCACTACAGCAGCACATATTGCATAATAAAACGCTTCGCCCTTTACATACAACCTGCTCACCAAACCGGTATCGGCAGTTGATGGATAACCGGGTATAATGGTTGACAGTTTTAACGAGTCGTACATGTCGCTTGTGTTCGAAGCAGCAAGCTCCTGCCCGTTTGCATCAAGCAGTTGTACATTGATCCATGTACTGTCAAGTTTTAATTTTTGCAGTAACCTGTTTACCGAAGCAGCAGAATCTTTACCTGCGGAAAGAAGAAACGATTTAACAGCATTGTTAGCAGCTGCAGCCCTTGTTGTATTCAGCACAGGTACAGCCGACTGGGTGTACATACCTGCCAGCTGTTGCGATAAAATAAGCAACCGCTCCCTGGCCGCTTCATCAGCCGTTTTGCGGATACCGAGGTACGACAGCAGGCCAAAGGCCAGCATCATAACCACCAACAGGATAAACATGAGGAAGGGCAGTTTCCGTTGTAAAGACTGCCGTTTCAACAAATGACTTGTTGCTGTGGATTGCTGATGATTGTCTTCCATTGAATAGCAAGTTGCTGGTGAGAGAAACAAGATAACCTTCCTGCTGCAAAAAAAACATAGCTATTACCACTTGAAACAAACAGGTGAAAACACCTATTTTGAATTACCTGTTGAAATGAAGCAGGCTTTCTCACCAGTCAGTTTTATAAACCGCACAACTATTGTTCCAAAACAACCCGCAGTTCTTGCCGGCACAGCTTCTCCGGGATGAGTTTCCTGAAAGGGCTGCTGCGTACGCTCATTTTCACAACGTACTTTTTCTCAGCAACCTCTTACACTAAGTTAAAGATCACCTGTTGCTAATAGCCGAATGAGGGCCCTGCCTATGCAGATGCAGGCGGCGTTTGTACTCCTTTTTAGGTATTGGCTCACATGCGATTCGAATTTATCTTCACACAGGAGTGCCCCTGTAAAATGTTTTGCGGGCCGTTTATCAGGATTTTTTTGTAAAGTGCAACTTAAAAAACAGAATTACATTATTTACCCAAAAAAACGAAAATGAAAGTACTGATTCTATTAGCGATTGTATGCGCCCCCGTTTTATCATTTACCACCCTCAGCAAACAAGAGAAAGGTTATTATTCCATTCTGGTTGTGGATGGTTCAAAAAACGGAACAGGTTATGCCAGCAAAGTTATTTACTACCCCGGCTATGCCAGTTGCAAGCGAAGCAGCGGCAGCGATTTCAGCAAAGCTGCTGCCCGTGGCTATGCAGATTATCTGAAAGCAAATTACAACAGTGCGTTTCCTTATGCGCAAACCAACGATATCAGAACAATTGAAACCCGGCAGCACAGCACATCAGAATTGCTTTTAACAAAAGAACAGGCCGACCAACGGCTGACACAATGGGCAGCTGAGCAAAAAGACAAAGGATACCAGGTTGTGTACACCAATTTTCATTTCAACTGCAACAACCTGTAATACTGTTTTTACTTATTCCAATCAATGTAATTACCCGTTTACCGTTATGAAGAAATATTGTTTGGTGCTTTTTGCAACCCTTCTCTTTTCATATGCTGAAGCACAACAGGTAACCGTACCAAGCGCTACTGCAACTGCAAGTCCGCCAATTACTGCTGCATCAACAGCAGCAGAATGTGTACAGTTCATCAACAAAAAGCTGCGAACAGCCATTGGAAGCATAAACCCTTCAGGTCATGCAGCATCCACTTTAACGGATGCACAATTTACCGGCGGAAAATATGTGTACCAGGTAGAATTCAGCACCACCAAACGCCAAGATAACTATCATACAGTTTTCCAGACACATGTGTCTGATATCAATTGGGCAGCCTATCAATCCGCTACTGCAACAAAATCTGATTACAATAAGGCATTTACTATTAAAGTAGCTTTTACTAAAACACAACCGGTAATCTATCAATCAAAATTTTATAATTTTCTTACAGGAGCAATGGATGGCGGATACCCTGCTTCTAAATCGGATACGTTAAGCCTGTTTGTTTCCCAGGCCGAACAGGCTTCTGTAAATGATCTGGACAAAGCATTTAAACGGCTTTCGCAACTGGCAAAAGAAAATCCATCCCTTTTCAAAACGGAAGTATTCAAACCGAAAGAGATCGAAGGAAAAGCTTCGTTTAACGAAACCCTCGATTATATTTACAACAATCATCCCAAAGAGCTCAGCTATTATGGAACTTCCTACGATCAATATGGCAATTATGAAGGCGCAGTTGAAGTAAAGTACACCGGTATAAAAATAACCCAGCTGCACAATACAGACAGCCTGCTCATTGAATGGACGTACAATTACCGTGTACCGAAATATTTAGCCTTTGAAGAAAGAAGAATAGCAAAACGCTTTGCCATCCAGTTTTCAATGAAAGATGTGGAACAGGTAAAGCCTTTTCATTATACTTTTTTGAATGGCTTTGTAACATTGGAAAAAGCAAGAGAAGCTACCTTCCCCTGCGGCATCGGGTTGTTTGCCAAACAGGGAAAAAAACTCTTCCGGGTGTTTGAATACAATTACAGCGAAGCGAAAGTAAGTGTACAAATGCAAGCAGACATAGGCATCCCCACCAGCTATTACAGTAACAAAGACAATGTGGAAACAGTACGTGACAACATCAAAAACGGGCAACTGTTTAAAGCCTTCAACCATCTCCGCAATTTATGCGGCGCCCCCGATCCGTTGAAATTCGATTAGT
>NZ_CAMLGT010000044.1 GCF_946479605.1 uncultured Lacibacter sp. | reverse complement strand
GTAACCTCATAGGGACCTCCTTCGTACCATTGCCGTACCATGTTCGGACCTTCTCCGGATGTTGGTTTGAAAAATCCGAACGGGGTACGAAACAGATACGAAGATGGTGCGTAGCTGCCCGATTACATTTTTTGTCCAGAAAATTTCTTAGCTGATAAAAATCTACGGCCTCGGCTCAAACACCCCCAGCTCATGTTTGCCCTCATAAGCCAGCGGAATGGTTTTGTAAAGACCGCCAACCCCGGCAGTGATGGTGCCGCTTGCCCGCACGGTTACTTCCTTATGGGAGATGGCCGACCAGGCATTTTTGAAGATATTCCGCATATCTGTTTTGATGCGGAGTGGAATATAAAAATCTGACTTTCTGGCAACCCGTATCACCGTATCGCTAAACGCCCTCCCGAGATAAACATCGTCCACATACACATCAGCTTCGGTATGGCTCACCCTGAAACCGATCCGGTTCGGGTTGTTGTACACCAGTTCCATGTACACCGTTGTCTCGTTTAGCCCGAGCTATCCTTAGTCTTCAATCCATATCATACTGGTAAACATTTGCTCAGTATAGATATGTTGTCGAGCGTTATACTGAGTTTGCAACTCAGTATCTGTTCATATCAGTACAAAAGGTCGATTTCAAGCAAACCGCATTGTTTACCGTAATAGTAATCTCTTGCACTGCTATATAAATACTCTTCTGCTTTTTCTAAGATGCCTGCATCAACAGGATTGTTATGAATGTAATTTAACTTCTGTTCAGTAAATTTTTCACTGAATAATTCTTTTGGCTGGTTTGACGACATACACTATTGATAATAGCCCGTTGTTCTTTTACAAGAAACCTTAAGCTTTGAAGAATAATGTTTTTATACTTATCTTCTTTCGGCAGGTGTTTCCATTCCAGTATTGTAGCCGTGAAAAACTGGGGATGATATGCTGTGTTGATCATGCAAGAACAAACTACAAAAAAGAAATAACATCAGCATACAGACCTTGAATTCTTTGTTGCTGAAAAAACACGCAACAACGGCGGGGGTGCTTTTTATTTGTCTGCTATACCAACATCGGCAAAAAAGAGTTCTTACACATGATTGAGCTTATACTGGAAAAGCTTGGAACTACAGCGGGAAAAGTTGTTGTATTCTTTTGCAGGTTTAGCACAAAACAAGAATGTCTATTCAATATTCAAAACAAAGTAGTGTTTTTTTTCAGTGTCTGTTTGATGATTTTCTGCAGCATAAAACTGAGCAATGGTTAACCTTGCCATGAGATAACTTACTGTTGACTCGGCTCCTTGGTTGAGGTTTACATAATTTTCTTCAAGTCCGTCATAACAGCCGCCTGTACATGGATTGTAGATGATTTGCTGCAGGTGGTTGGCTCCGACAAACCAACTGAAGGCCTGTGTCATCATTTTGCTGTACATGGTATTGGTATATACGTTGAAAAATTTGTTTAATGCAATAATGGTATACGCCACATCAATAGGTTGCTCGCCGCCTTGTACTGCTATGATTTGTTTTTGCCTGTGCAGCCAGGTTTTGTTTGAAATGACATTGATGCCTTTGCTGTTAAAAATCCGGGACAAGAGAAAATCGAATGATTTTTTTGCAATATCCCGGTAAATTGGTTCGCTCGTACAGGCCCATGCACATAACATTGCTTCGGGCAAAATACTGTTGGCATAAGTAAGGTAGCTTTCGAACCACTGCCATTCATCATCGGCTTCGTGCCTGAACATCTGTACCAGCCTGTTTGCCAGTTCACGTATGAGTTTGAGGTTTTGTACAGATTGCTTTTGAGTATCTCTGTAATACAACCCCTTTATAACAAATGCCATTGCCCTAGTGGAACGGATCTTTTGTATATTTTTCAGTGACAGCTGTATAATGTTCTCTGCTTTGTTTGTTATTTCATCAGGGAAAAGACTGCCAAGTGAAAGTAAATGACCGAGCGCCCAGATTGCTCTTCCGTTTGCATCGTCAAGATTTGTTTCATGATTTTGTGCTGTAAATTTTTTGTCGGCATTTACATAATTAAGAAAGTAGCCGGATGGTTGTATGCAGAATTGAATAAAGCGAAGATATATCCTGATATATTTCAGGTCTTCTTCTTCACGTGTTAACTGATAATGCTGGCAAAAGGCAACCAACGCTCTAGCATTATCGTCAAGGGTGTACCCTGTTGAAATATCAGGTTGGTTTAACTTACAAAACTGGATCATTCCAAAGCCGGTTGTAAGCTTTTTTAAATGGCTGGTATGAACATCTGGCAGGCGGTGTACGAGTTCAACAGGTTGTTTGCTTGTTTTTTTAAAGAGCTGTGCATGAGCAATGGCAGAGTTTTGCCATGCTGTTGATGACATTCTGTGCAGGCCTGCTGAGCCCATGTTGATCCGCAGCTGTTCATCGTTCAATAACAGTTGAATAGCATCTGCAAGTTGAACGGAATTGCCAAAGTTGAACAGAATTCCCGTATCATTACCCAATACTTCCTTTGCGTGTGGTATTGGCGTTGAAATTACAGCACACCCACAACTTAATGCATAAGAGAAGGTACCGCTAACGGCCTGGTTGGGATCTTTTGAAGTAAATAAATAAATATCCGTGAGCTGTAAATATTCCAGCAGTTCGTTCAATGGAACAAACTCATTAATAAACTGAACATATCGGTTAAGGTTTAAAGCTTCCACTCTTTCTTTCAGCAAATTGCGGTAACGTTCGCCTTCCTTTTTTAAAACGGTGGGATGTGTTTTGCCAATGATGAGAAACAATACATCGGGATTGTTTTGTATAACTGCCGGCAATGCATCCAATGTTGTTTCAATGCTTTTGCCTGAACTGAGTAAACCAAATGTGCTGAGGATTTCTTTTCCTGTAAGGTTGTATTTCTTTTTCAGTTCATTTTTGTCTTTATGAAGCACCAGATGAGTACCGTGCGGAATGACTGTGATTTTTTCTTTTACAACCTCATAATCATTGATTAATACTGTTGAAGAAAAATTTGTCATTACAATTATTGCTGAAGCTGCATCTGTAAGTTGTTTTACATTTTCTCTTAATTGTGGATTGGGATGAGGCAGTACAGTATGGAAAATAATAATAACAGGTTTGCTAAGCTGTTGTAAAAGCTGCTGCAGCTCCTGTTCGTTTTTTTGAAAGAAACCAAACTCATGCTGAAGAATAACAAGACTGATGTTGTTATTAGAATTAATACCTGCAGCCAGGTTACTGAAAGCATGAGGTTCATCAACATTCAATACATAATCGGGTTCTTCTTCATAAGTATGTTGTTCATTCTCAGATTCAAGCGGGCAAATACTGATGTTAAATGAATTGAAGAACTGCTGCTGCAGTGCCTGAACAAGATCCTGTGTATAGGTTGCAATGCCACACTGTTTTGGCGGATAAGAAGTAATAAACAAAAGCCCAGGCAGTTTACTATTTTCAAGATGGTTGCTGTTATTGTTATTGGCCATTTGCGAAATGATTTCCCCTGTCACCCACGCTGTGCAGTTTCTGTCAAGTTGATGTGTCATCTCTTTGTATATTAATTAATAATTCCTTTAGCAGATCAGTAAGGTTTACTGATGCGCAGGCAATCTGTTCATCGGCAGCTCCGTAATAGATGTACAAGGTATCGTTTGAAATCACAGACCCTGTAGGAAAGCAAACATTGTTTACTTCTCCTTTTAATTCCCAATCAAATTCCGGTTTAAACAAGGGATAGGGTAAGCGAGTAATTTCTTTTTGCGGATTTTCTAAATCGAGCAGGGCAGCGCAGGCGGAATACACATAACCGTTTACAGTATCATGTACTCCATGATAAATAAGCAGCCATCCTTCTTTTGTTTTAATAGGCGGGCACCCACCACCAATGTAACTGACCTCGTGTTTGTATTTGGCAGAGAGCACAATTTTATCATTGAAGCTGATAAAGTATTGTTCCCAGAATTCAGAAGTAAGCTCATCTAAATCAGTTACTGCAACAAGCTGAATATCGGGACGTACACGATGAAGAAAATGCAGCTTCCCGTTTATCCGTTCCGGGAAGAAAATAACATTTTTGTCCCAGACAAGATATTGTGTTCCTCCCAAAGTGTCCGTTTGATCGTGTTGATTATAGCGTACGTATTTCTGGTTAATTGCTGCTTTTGATTTTGCAAGATGGCTGAAATCCCAATAAGATATCTGTGGCGTTATAATTCCTTTTTTATCAAAATCAGTTAAATTATCTGACAGGGCTAAAGCACCCAAGGCATTAACGCCATCATAAGCTGTATAAGTAAGATAATACCGGTTGGCGATCCGGACAATGCGAGGATCTTCCATCCCTTTCTCTTCATACTTATGCTGCGGAAAAAGAGCAGGCTTAACTTCTCTTTTCGAAACAGTGAGCGGATCAGAAAGCTGGCAATAACCAATTGTTGAATAATTACCCGAACTTACCGCCCTGTAAAACATGTGAATTTTATTTCCTTCAGTTATAACTGCAGGGTTTAATACTCCCACGCTTTCAAAGCCAAGGTCTGTTTTACCGAGGATAATTCCATGTTTCGTAATTTTTATCATTCCCTTTTTTGGTGGTTTGTGAAATTTTAAATTCATTTCCTGCCTGTTGGGTTACTGCTTTTGAAAACCCTAGCAAAGCATTCTTTTTTAATGCAAGCTTATTTTCAGCTTTATAAGCCGACAATACTTTTTCTTTGTTTTGCGGGCTTTTCTTTTTGTTTTTTGATCCTTTGTCTTTGCTCATTTTATTTTTTTGAGGAATACTTAATGTCTGATATCAGTTTCGAACAGATTTCCCGGTAATACAGTCTTCCTTTGTTTGTTGTGTATAAACAAACGCAGCAATGCCTCTGCTTATAAGCATGGGTATTGCAACTCCGAAGCAGTGTGTTTGCCTTTTGTACAGATGCTTAAAAATGCGTGTTCAGGAATTTCTTAGCTGAAAGAAAAACAGCGGGACAGTGGGAATTGCTTTTTTCGCTGTAATTGGTGCAGTAAGTGTAATATACGCTTATTTGTTGATTCCTGCTTTTTTAAATTAAGAGAGCAGGTAGACGGGAGTCATTAGCCGATAGTTGGCACTGAAAACCCTACGTCAGCATTTGGATCAGCTGCTGGGGATGGAGTACTTGGCCAGTAGTTGTTAGTTCATACTGGAAAATCTAAAGGTGCCACAGCCCTTTCACACAGAATCCTTCTGACACTTCGCCTGAGAACGTTCCGGCTGGGAGCATCGCCGGAAAGAAACATTGAGGCACAAAACAAAAGCGGGCTTCCTGAAAGAAACCATCCGCTATTTTTCGCACTGGCTAAAATTGTTCAATCGGCTTTTTATGGCCTCGGCTCAAACACCCCCAACTCATGTTTGCCCTCATAAGCCAGTGGAATGGTTTTGTAAAGGCCGCCAACCCCGGCGGTAATGGTGCCGCTTGCCCGCACGGTAACTTCTTTATGCGAAATGGCCGACCAGGCATTTTTGAAGATATTCCGCATATCGGTTTTAATGCGGAGAGGAATATAAAAGTCTGACTTTCTGGCAACCCGTATCACCGTATCGCTAAACGCCCTCCCGAGATAAACATCGTCCACATACACATCAGCTTCGGTATGGCTCACCCTGAAACCGATCCGGTTCGGGTTGTTGTACACCAGTTCCATGTACACCGTTGTTTCGTTCAGCCCCAGCGATTCGAGCCGGAGGTTTTGAAAATCCTTGTACTCAGGAATCTTAAAACTGTTGCAGGAAAGGTTCAATAGAACGATCAGGGAAAGGAGAGAAGCGAGTCGGAACACAGTGAAAAAGTTTGACTGCAAATTAAGTGAAGCTGTGGACATTTCTTTCCACTCCTTTAAAAGAAGCCTTAAATTTGCGCTAAAATAGTTAGCGGAATAGCAGGCAAAGAGCTGGTTAATTGATTACACAAATTAGTAGTAATAAAAAATAGTATAAATTGTTTGTTTATAAATTAGTTATGTTGTTTTAATCTAATTTAATTAAATAAATATAAGCTGTTAAAAATCAATTAATCGCCCTGAATTGCCGGATGTTTTCGACGGGCAATAAACAAGATTAAAAAATGAGTGAAAAAATTGAAATACAATATTTTGGAGATATTTACTCGTATTTAAAGTTTATCAATTGCACAGATGCTGTTTTTTTTCCATATAAAAGCTACTTCCGGGCACAACATTTTAACCGGATGAAGCTGATGGGGGCCAATGGGCCCCTCCTCCTCAGTGTTCCGCTGGAAGGCGGGCGTGATCAGAAAGTAAAATGGAAGGACGTGAAGATTGCCTATGCCGAACCCTGGCAGCGGATCCACTGGCGGGGTATCCACGACAATTATCGTAAGGCTCCCTGGTTTGAGGACTATGCACCGGGGCTGGAGCAGTTGTTTCAAAAACAGGAAAAATTCCTGCTCGATCTGAACCTGAAGACGATGGATTTTTGTCTCCAGCGGTTGAAGTTGAAGGTTGACATTTTGGCCGATGAAGCAAAAGAACCTGAAGGGGAGAAGCAAATTTCTGTTCAGAAAACCGAAGCGGTTCCGGCTGAAATTTTCCCCGTTTACCAGCAAGTGTTTTCAGACCGTCATGGCTTTTCGCCCAACCTCAGCATCCTTGATCTGCTGTTGTGCGAGGGGCCGCTCGCCACAGATTATCTCCGCCGGATAAATAAATTATAAACGATATCGCCCTGCATTACGTGAAATACAGGAAAACACCTAACTTGTACGTCCACATCCACAGCTTACGTAATGAGAAAATTGATGTTGTTGTCAGCTATCTTTTTGCTGGCAAATCTGTACTCCCGGGCCCAGGATTTTTCCAATAAAGGCAGAGATTTTTGGGTGGCCTACGGTTACCACCAGGTAATGACCAGCGGCAACAGCCAGGACATGGTCTTGTATTTTGCCACTGAAACAGCCACGAATGTTACGGTTAGTATTCCGGGTTTGGGCTATTCCGTTACATACCCGGTTCCGGCAAATACCGTTTTTACATCAAACCCATTACCAAAAGCAGGCACACAGGATGCCCGTTTAATGAATGAAACGGCGGTACCGGAAAACAAAGGCATCCATATTACCAGCGATCAACCCATTGTAGCATACGCACACATTTATAACCAAAGTGTATCGGGAGCAACCATTCTTTTTCCAACCAATACACTGGGGCGTGAATATTACTCCATCAATTTCCAGAACAGGTCGAACTCGGTGAATTCAAATTCATGGGCCTATGTTATAGCAGCCGATACCGGAACCACCACCATTGAAGTTATTCCCAGCCAGTCAACACTAACTCATGCGGCAGGTGTGCCATTTACCGTAAAGCTCACGCAGGGGCAGGTGTATAACATGATGGGGCAGTTTACAAACGCTTCATCAGGCAATAACCATTTTGGAGTTGATCTTACAGGAACGCTTATCCGTTCCATAAACACAGGCAGCGGTTGTAAAAAAATAGCCGTGTTTTCGGGAAGTGGACGTATCAGCATTACCTGTCCCACAAACAGCACTTCATCCTCATCGGACAACTATATGGTACAGGCATTCCCTAAAAATGCCTGGGGTAAAAAGTATTTAACAGCCACGGCATCCAGTCCGCAGGCATTTAATTTATACAGGATATGCGTATCAAATTCATCCACCATTGTAAAAGTGAATGGCGTGGTATTGCCAGCTGCATCATTAGTGGGAGGATTTTATTATGATCTTCCGCTCACCAACCAGCCAATGCTGATAGAAGCAGATAATCCAATCACTGTTGCCCAATACTTCACCTCGCAGGGAGCTTGTGGCAATGGCTCACCCGGTGATCCGGAAGTGATCTATCTAAGCCCGGTGGAGCAGAACATCAACAAAGTGATCTGGAATGCTACCGGCAACTTTGCCATTAACCAGCATTACATCAATATTGTTATTCCCAATAAAGGAACAGCCATCAGTTCATTTCGGTTGAAGGATGCGTTTGGTAATACATTGCCTACGGGTACATTTATTACACATCCCGGCGATGCCAATTATTCCTACATCAAACAGGCCTTACCATCTTCAGGGATCTATACCATTCAATCCGATTCCGGTTTTAATGCCATTGCCTATGGTTTTGGCAACGCAGAATCGTACGGGTATAATGCAGGAACAAATGTGATTGACCTGTACCAGTATGTTACCACTCAAAATGCCAATGCGGTCATCAACAGCCCGGTGGCTTGTAAGAGTTCACCCTTTTATATGTCGCTCACATTGCCTTACCTGCCGTTGAGCATGAAATGGGATTTTACAGGTTATCCTGATGTGGTGAACAATGCACCCGTTGCAGATTCTACGTTTGTATTAAATGGAAAGACACTGTATGTGTTCCGCCTGCCGGGAAATTTTGTGTACAATACGGCTGGCAAATACCCGGTGGTGGTAACAGTAAACAACCCGACACCTGATGGATGTTTGGGCGAGCAGATCATTAACTTCGACCTGGAAGTACTTGATCCGCCAACGGCAAGTTTCTCCTGGGCCAATACAGCAGCTGCAGGCTGTACCGATTCGCTTATTTCTTTTACTGGAATCAATACAAGCAGTGGCCGACCCGTTATTAAACACTATTGGGATTTTGGTGATGGTTCCGCACCCGGCACATCCTTCAATCCTTCAAAAGCATTCAGTAACCCCGGTCAGTTTAAAGTGCGTTATGTGGCGATGACCGATGCCGGTTGTTTGAGCGATACAACAGAGAAGTTTATTTCGGTTACACGTACACCGGTAGCAAAGTTTGGTATACTGGAAGCCTTATGCGTGGGCAAAACACTTACGTTCAGCGATTCATCAACACTCACCGGAGGCTTTGGCAGTATTACCAACTGGAACTGGAACACTGGCACCGGCAGCCCGGTTAATAATGCCAGCAATGCAAGTGTAACTGCCAGCTTCGCCAATACAGGGAACTATACAGCTACTCTTCAACTGAAAACGAATACCGGTTGTTTAAGCCCGGTTTATTCGTTGCCGTTTACCATCAGGCCAAATCCTGTAGTTGATTTTGCAGCAGCGTATGGTTGTATGCCCAATCCTGTTATTAATTTCACCAATACCTCTACCATTGCTGACGGAACACAAAACCAGTTTACCTATCTCTGGAATTTTGGTGATGCTGCAAGTGGTGTATTGAATAGTTCTTCAGTACAAAATCCTTCTCATCAGTATTCATCAGTTGGTCCGTTTACTACAAAGCTGAAAATAACATCAGTTTACGGTTGTATTGATTCTGTAACGAAAGTGGTGGATAAGATCTATCCGCAACCGAAAGCAGATTTTACGGCTCCTGCTGAAGTATGCTGGCAAACACCGGTTACATTTACCGATGCATCCAATGCGTTTACGCATCCTGTAACAAAATGGGAGTGGCGCTTTAGTGATGGTACAACTTCTACGCAACAAAACCCTGTAAAGAATTTTACCAACCCCGGCACTTATACGGCTACGTTATGGGTGTACAGTAACCAGAATTGTGTGAGTGATACCGTTACCAAAACAGTAGTGGTGAATCCATGGCCAACGGCAAGCTTTACTACCAACTCTGCACTTTGCGAAAAGAATGTGTTGACGTTTACAAATACATCCACGGCCAATGTGGGAACAATTACCAGAACCGATTGGTATTTGAGTAGTGGTACCATTATATCGAGCAACCAATTGGTAATGCATACGTATCCTGCATGGGGCGATTATACCATTCGGGTGGTAACAGAAAATTCAAAAGGATGTGTGAGCGATACATTAACCCAAACAGTACACATCAATCCGTTACCAAACATTGGGTTTGTATTGCCTGAAGTTTGTTTAAGTGATGCCCAGGCTGTGTTTAATGATACATCCTCCATTGCAGATAACAGCGAAGCACAGATGAGTTATCTCTGGAAATTCAATACAGGCTCACCGGCTATTGTACCCGGTCCTGTACCTGTTACAAGTACATTAAAGAATCCTTCGGTTAAGTTTAATAAAGCGGATCATTACTTATTGTCGTTACAGGTAACATCAAAAGATGGTTGCCGTGATTCTGTAACTGCCATTCCGTTTACAGTAAACGGTTCGATTCCGAAAGCTGATTTTGCTGTACGTTCTGCCAACGCTTTGTGCAGTAACCAGGATGTGGAGCTGGAAGACAGATCAACAGTTGACTTTGGTAATGTAACCAAGGTTGAGATCTATTGGGATAACATAAATGCACCGTCTGTTGTGGAAGTAGATGATTCACCGGCAGCGGGCAAAATCTATAAACACCGTTATCCCGAATTTCAATCGCCGTTAACAAAAACATTCCAGGTTCGTTACAGGTCCTATTCAGGTATTTTGTGTGTGAATGAAGTGGTAAAAACCATTACAGTAAACGCAAGTCCGCTTACCCAGTTCAGCGCATTGTTAGGTGTTTGTGTAAACGATGTGCCATTTACATTAGGGCAGGGCACAGAAATGGGAGGCTTAACTGGTACCGGCGTTTATACAGGGCCGGGAGTAAACAGTAATGGGTTGTTTAATCCGGTTAATGCAGGTACAGGTACACATATTATCCGTTACACTTTCACGGCAACTAATGGATGTATCAGTACATCTGACCAAACCATTCAGGTGTGGCCGAAACCCACAGTGAATGCCGGTGCTGATCTGACTGTGCTGGAAGATGGTGTACGCAAGATTGCAGATGTTACTGTAACCGGTACAGGATTACAATTTCTGTGGACGCCGTCAACCTATCTTGATAATACAACCATACAGCTGCCAACCATATTGCAGCCAAAGGATGATATTACATACATGCTGACTGTTACCAACGAATTTGGTTGCAAGGAAACGGATGATCTGTTTGTGAAGATCCTTAAGTCGCCAAGACCACCAAACACCTTTACACCTAATGGTGATGGCATCAATGATTTCTGGGAAATTAAATTCCTGGGCGATTACCCCGGTGCAGTGATTGAAGTATATAATACAGCCGGTTCAGTGCTGTATCGTTCTGTCGGTTACTCCACACCGTGGGATGGAAAATACAAAGGGCAGCCGTTGCCCGCAGGTACTTATTATTATGTACTTGATCCAAAGAATGGCCGCAAGCGCATAACAGGTTATGTAACTATTTTACGATAAGCAGCAGCAATGAAGAAGTTATTATTTGTTTTAGTGTTGATGACGGGAGGGATGGCTGCAGCACAGCAACGTCCGCATTACACACAATATATTCTGAACCCGTATGTATTGAATCCTGCATTAACAGGTATTGAAAACTATACCGATATTAAATTAAGTTACCGTAACCAGTGGCTGGGTTTTCCCGGTGCACCACAAACGGTTTATGCAACCATACATGCGCCCGTTGGTAAAGAAGATTACCGCACAAGCCCAACATCATTTGCTGTGCCGGGTGAAAACCCGAGAGGAAAACAGTATTGGGAAGAGTATACAGCTGCTGCTCCGCACCATGGAATAGGAGCCAGTGTGGTGAATTATAAAACAGGATACATCAATCGTTTTTTTGCAACAGCATCTTATGCCTATCATATAGGGCTCACGCCGAAGCTGAATCTGTCGGCAGGTTTTGCAGCAGGTATTTCCGGTATCAACATCGATGCATCAAAAATTGAACTGGCCAACCCGGTTGATCCGGCTGTTGGTGGTTTTACTACGGAGCTGCGGAAAATTAAACCGGAGTTGAATGCAGGATTATGGCTCTACTCCGATAAGTTTTTTGCAGGTGCATCAGTACAGCAGATCATTCCACAGAAGATGAACCTGGTGGAGAATGATCTTTACAGATCGACGTTAGTGCCGCATGTATTTGTAACCACAGGTTATCGTATGATGGTTGGAGAGGATGTGAACCTGTTACCTTCTGTTATGCTCCGTTATATTCCAAGTATGCCTGTGTATGCCGATATTAATGTAAAAGCACAATACCAGGATCGTTTCTGGATAGGAGGCAACTATCGTATCAAAGAAGGATTTGCTGCCATGGCCGGTGTTAATATTTCAAATGCAGTGAATGTCAGCTACGCTTACGATGTCAACAATTCAAAGTACCTCTTGCAATATGCACAACGGGGTACACATGAAATTGTCATCGGCTTTCTGCTCGGTAATAAATACGGTGATCTTTGTCCACGCAGGGTGTGGTAATCATTATAACCTGATCACTTCAAGTCGTTTCACCACTCTTTTTGGTTGAGCAGGTTGTTGTTGTTGAGGAGCAATATTGTATTCCTGTATCATTACTTCGGGGCATGAGCAATTCGGAAGCTGCTGTCCGTTTACAGTTGGCAGTTGAACATTGTCCACTACAATTCTGATATGGCTTTCTTCTGTCAGTTCCTTATCAGCTTTTACCCTGTCGTGTATTTGAGTATTGTATAGAAAAGCAATAACAGGAGCGTTCTTTCCTCTTCTTTTCAAACGGTCGTTGTCGGTTGAATCTTCTTTTTGCGTTTTGCGGTTAATCGTAAACTTTGCTCTTACCTGTTTTTTCTTTGCTTCATCAGTAGCCTGTTGTGAACCGGGTTCACGCTGGTGAAAATAAAATGCTTCAGGACCTTGCGGAAAGTATTCAGGGAAAGAAACTTCAGGGAAGGCATGCTGTCCTTCAAATGCAAACGCAAAACGTCCGTTCAGTTTTTGCATCATTGAATCGAGATTGAACTGTTTTCCGTTACGATGCATAACAGTACCGCCTCCTTTTATGCGCATAGGTTGCTGGGGTAACCGCTCACGCCATTCGTTCATACGGTCCATGTTTTGCAGGTACACTTCCATTTCTTTTTCACGCATGGCAACATTCGCAGAGTCATACGCATTACGCAGTACAACACGTGGGCGCCTCTCTTTTGCTTCAGGAGAAGGAGCCATACGTGGTTTCACCAGCTGTTCAATCCATTCAGCAGGCATTTCATTAAAGATCACTTTATCAAACTTCAACTCTTCACCATTCAGTTCATTCCACACAAGAATATCTTCGCTGTTTGTTTTACGGTTCAATTTAAGTGTGATCTTTTGTTTTACATCACGCAGTGCCATTACATTGTTCTTCTCTCCCACAACAGAATCGGTTGTGAAAAAGACCGTACGCAGCATTTGTTTCTCCGGTTGTTTTGTGGCAAGCGTTTGTTTTGTTTCAGCAGCAGGCTGACGTTGTTTAATGAGCCAACCCATCGATGCAAATACAATGGTAAAAAGAAGAAGGGCAAGCAACCGGGTGCTGATCTTATTTTTTTCAGCAGGTATATTGAGAATGCGTTTTACACGATCCATCAGGTGATGCTTATTATCACCCAGCGCCATTACTAATTGCGGGTTGCGCACTCTTGCTTTCTCCACATTTAATAATGCCTCTGCATACACTGCAGCATTCTGCTGGTAATTCATTACATGATCATCGCAGCTGTTTTCACGCTCACGTCGGGCAATGCCGATGAGTAATAATGCAAACGGGTTAAAGAACATCATTGTTTCGGAAACCGACAGCAGCAGGTTCCAGAAATAATCGTTGCGTTTAATGTGTGCCAGCTCATGCAGCAATACTGCTTCCAGCTGGGCAGCGGTAAGATGTGTTACAGCTGTGGCCGGTAATAATACAATTGGTTTTAAGAAACCAAGTGTTGCAGGTATATCAATTTGTGTGCTGATGAAAAGCTGAACAGGGCGTTGCAGATGCATGGTTTCAACAAGGTAGCTGAAGAACTCCTGCATATCGTCCTGTATGGTTACGATCCCTTTATAGCGAAGTGAATTAGCAGCCTGCAACTGTACAAACAGTTTTACTGCAAACCAGAGTAACACAAATAAATAAGCAATAGAAAGATAGGGAAGGAGGAACTGGATCTTATAATCGAGCCAGTTAAAGAATAATTCCCAGCGGTTGTCTTTTGCAAACTGGCTCAGTAAAGTACCGTTCAGATTGCCTTCGCTGATAACAAGGGCTGTTTTATGCTGCAACTGCTCCTGCCAGCGAAAAGCCACACCGGTAACAAACCATACAAAGCCACCTAATGCCAGCACAGTGCTGATGAAATTTTTAACCGTGGATTGTTTGATGCGGAATAAACATACAAGCAACTGGTAAGCTAAAAACAGCAATCCCATTTGCCAAATGCTGTCGGCAATTGCTTTTCCCAAAGCCTGTAAAAATGCAGAGTGAAAAAGATCCTGCATAGAATGTTACTGCTGTTTCAGGTTATCAATCAGTTTTTGAATTTCATCCAGCTCTTCTTTCGATGCTTTGTGATTACCCAAAGCCTGCATCACTAATTGTGTAGACGAGCCCTGGAACAAGGTATCGATCATTTTACCTACAAATTGCTTTTGTGTTTTTTCACGGGAAAGCAGGGGAGCATATTTGTGTGTCTTACTGCTTTCATCACGTTTCACCATTCCTTTTTCATGCATGATCTGCATCAGTTTAAGGGTGGTGGTATAACCGGCGTCTTTGGTTTTACTCAGCTCTTCATGTACATCTCTAACGGTTGCTTCACCACGTTCCCATAGTACCCGGAGGATTTCCAATTCACTTTCCGTTGGTTTGATTTGCTTTGTGCTCATTATTTACGACTTGTTTCGTATCAAATATACGAGTTGGTTCGTAAAAACAACCACCATTCATAAAATTCGAAAAGTCTTAACAAAGGCTGGTGCATAAAAAAAACCGCTCTGAAAAGAGCGGTTCGAACGGACATTGGAAGGAACCCAATTATTTTTTCTCCAGTTTCACGGTATCTACAATCGTTACCTGTCCAAGTGTAACAGGCACAACACGGTTTGCAGTTTTGTGAATGGTATCGCCGGGCACATAAGAGAATGTATAGCTGCCGGCAGGAATATCTTTAATGTAATAGTTACCATTACCCACCTGTGTAAAGGTTGAGGCTACTGTATCCGGACCATTGATGGCATAAATTGCTGTTACAATTGAATCGGGAGCCACCACACCTTTTGCACTACCACCAGAAGGTACAAAGGAGAGAACACGCAATACCGGCTTCAAAATGTATTTACCGCTGTTACCTGCTTTTACAATTGATTTTGCGGCGTCAAAGTCCAGTACCAAACGGTAAAGTAAACCACCTGTTACGTCCTGGTGAATCTGAACTTTTAAACCAGATTGCTGTGCACTGGGGGTAGTGAGGTCAATACGTTCGTTGTTCTTTGTAATAATGTAGTTCTCATCACCAAGTAATAAACGGATCTGCGAAATACGGCCTACCGGAATTTCTGCATCGGCAAGGATGGTATCTTTCCCGTTTGTAAGGTCGAGGAGATTATACAGTCCGGGATAGGCGTTGGTTAATGTTATTTCTGCACTATCGCCCATTTTAATTGCAATACCTTTAATATCTACCCAAACTTCTTTTACGTTTGGATCCGGCGCATCTGTTAAGCGAACCTGTAAACGTGGTTTGTCTCCGTTACTTTTGTTCTTCTGGCAACTAACTGCTAACAATACTGTCGTCAAGATTACAACTCCGGAAAGAATTGTACTGAATCTCAGTTTCATAAAGTAAATTTTTTATAATTAAGAATCCTGATTGCGTGATTATCTTTCCAAACATCATTCCAAACTTTACAAAACAGTTATAATCAGGATATTTTCATTGGTATAAAAGAAAAACCCCGGACATATATCCGGGGTTTTGCATGTATAAGTACGTTTTAATTAGTTCACTTCAAGTTTCAGTTCGGTTTTACCATTTAAAAGTGAGCGGTATTTTTCCAAAACTTCTTTAGGCTGAACTGTTCCGTTGATGCTGAGTACATCATCTTTTAATTCCAGTGTGAAGTTTTTTTCATCAACCAGGCCATCAGCAACAATTGCTGCTACAAATGGATTTTCAAATTTTGCTCCTGCTTCAGCAGTTAATTTCTGATCCATTTTCACTTCGATCTTCTGCTCATGTTTTACATGACCACCGGTGCCGTACATCTGTGCAAGGGTAGGAGCAATGACCAATGAAACGATCGACATCAGTTTAATGAGGATATTCATTGAAGGGCCAGATGTATCTTTAAACGGATCACCCACTGTGTCACCTGTTACAGATGCTTTGTGTGGCTCTGATTTTTTATAGAATACTTCACCGTTAATTTCAACACCTTTCTCAAATGATTTCTTCGCATTATCCCATGCACCACCGGCATTGTTCTGGAACATACCCATCAGTACACCACTTACGGTAGCACCTGCGAGGAAACCACCCAATGCTTCAGGCCCCATGGTGAAACCAATGATTAACGGAGCAGCGATGGTAATTGCACCGGGCAATAACATTTTCTTGATCGATGCTTCGGTAGAAATTGCCACGCACTTATCGTATTCAGGCTTGCCTGTACCTTCCATAATACCGGGAATGGTACGGAACTGGCGACGCACTTCTTCCACCATGCTCATCGCTGCTTCACCTACTGCACGAATGGCGAGTGAAGAGAAGATGAACGGAATCATGGCACCTACAAATAAACAAGCCAATACATCGGCTTTGTAAATATCAATACCGCTGATACCTGCAACCCCCACAAACGCAGCAAACAAAGCCAACGCTGTTAAGGCAGCAGAAGCGATCGCAAAACCTTTACCTGTTGCAGCAGTTGTGTTTCCAACCGCATCCAGTACATCGGTCTTTTCACGCACATCTTTTGGTAACTCACTCATTTCCGCAATACCACCTGCATTATCAGCAATTGGTCCGAAGGCATCGATTGCTAACTGCATGGCTGTAGTAGCCATCATACCTGCAGCAGCAATGGCCACACCATATAAACCTGCACATAAGAATGAACCATAAATACCAGCTGCTAAAACGAGAATAGGGAGGAAGGTACTTTCCATACCAATAGCCAGACCACCAATGACGTTTGTAGCATGACCGGTAGATGACTGACGGATGATACTCAACACAGGACGCTTACCCATTGCGGTGTAATATTCTGTGATGATGCTCATTAACGCACCTACTACCAAACCCACAGCAATAGCACCGAGCACACCCCATTTGGTAAACTCTGCACCACGAAGTTCCATGGTTTCGGGTAATAAGAAATATACCAGGCCAACTGAAGCAACGGCTGTGAGGATGATTGATCCCCAGTTACCCATGTTCAATGCTTTTTGTACAGTATCTGTATTGATACCTGCATTGTCGCTGATGCGCACCATCCATGTACCAATAATAGAGAAGAGAATACCGATACCAGCGATAAGCATTGGTAATAAAATAGGAGCCATACCACCGAAGTTGTCGATGGATTTGGTTTCCTGGCCAAGTACCATTGTTGCCAACACCGTTGCCACATAAGAACCGAACAGATCGGCACCCATACCGGCAACGTCACCTACGTTATCGCCCACGTTATCGGCAATGGTTGCCGGATTACGTGGATCATCTTCAGGAATACCTGCTTCTACTTTACCTACTAAGTCGGCACCTACATCGGCAGCTTTTGTATAAATACCACCACCCACACGTGCAAACAAGGCAATTGATTCAGCACCCAGTGAGAAACCGGTTAACACTTCAATTGTTTTGAGCATTTCTGCGCCATTTACATCGGCACCTGCAGGAACAAAAATGGCTTTTAGAATAATGAACAATGCACCAAGGCCAAGTACTGCTAAACCTGCTACACCCAAACCCATTACAGCACCGCCAGTGAACGAAACGTTCAGGGCTTTGCTAAGGCTGGTACGTGCAGCTTGTGCAGTACGTACGTTACTTTTGGTGGCAATGCGCATACCAATATAACCGGCAGTAGCACTGAACACGGCACCAATTACAAAGGCAATGGCTATGCTCCAGTGACTGTTCGGGTTGGCCATGGCCATAACGCCCAGCAGGATAGCAACAATCACCACGAAATAACCCAGGATCTTCCATTCAGCTTTTAAGAAGGCCATGGCACCAGTGGCAATGTGGTCACTGATTTCTTTCATGCGTTCATTACCCGCATCCTGTTTGGATACCCAATTGAATTTCACGAATGTGTACAGCAATCCAATGATTGCCATAGCTGGAACGAGATAAATCAAATTCTCCATAAAACAATAGTACGTTGTT
>NZ_CAMLGT010000043.1 GCF_946479605.1 uncultured Lacibacter sp. | reverse complement strand
TGAGTCAAATCGCAAACATATCATCTAAATTTTCACCGGCAGGGCTGCGGGATAAAACCCGTGGCGATAAAGTGATTTGGGCCATTGTAGTGGTACTGTCGCTGGTGAGTATGCTGGTAGTGTACAGCGCCACTAACTCATTAGCTTATAAATTATACAAAGGCAACACATTTGTTTATTTGTTTAAACAGATCGCCTTTATCACGCTTGGCATCATCATTGTTTATTTTGCCCACCGTGTTAATTATACCATTTATTCAAGAGTGGCAAAGATGTTATTCTACGTCTCCATAGTGCTGCTCATTTACACCTTGTTCTTTGGTGCAAAGATCAACGACGGCAGTCGCTGGATCAAATTGCCCATCATCAATCTTACAGTACAAACATCAGACATTGCCAAGCTGGCTTTGTTTATGTATCTGTCGAGATTATTATCGAAGAAACAGGATGTGATCAAAGATTTTAAGAAAGGATTTCTTCCGTTAATGATACCGGTGGTGATTATTTGCGGATTAATTGCTCCGGCAAACTTATCAACGGCATTGCTCACCGGTGCAACAAGTATGTTGTTGCTCTTCATTGGTCGTGTAAGTTTCAAGCACATTGCATTGGTTGGTGCTGCAGTAGCAGTACCGGTTATTATTCTTATTTCCATTGCAGGCGCTTATTACGATAAGACTGAAGGAAAAACAAAAGAACTGCCTGCGGTTTTATCTGCAGGACGTATTCCAACATGGATCAAGCGTGTGCAGGATTTTATGTATGCCGAAAAGAGTGAAGCACCGTACCAGGTATTACAGGCAAAAATTGCAGTAGCAAAAGGTGGCATGTTTGGTCTTGGTCCGGGTAACAGTGAGCAACGCAATTTCTTACCACATCCTTATTCCGATTATATCTATGCTATCATTATTGAAGAGTATGGAATAATTGGTGCAGCATTCATTGTGTTTATCTACATGGTGTTTCTGTTCAGGAGTATCCGGTTGTTCAGGAAATGTCCGTATGCGTTTGGTGCATTCCTGGCGTTGGCGTTGAGTTTTACACTTGTAATACAAGCAATGACGAATATGGCGGTAAATGTGGGATTATTTCCTGTAACAGGTGTAACACTTCCATTGGTGAGTATGGGTGGTAGTAGTTTTCTGTTTACCTGTTTATCAATAGGGATCATTTTAAGTGTGGCGAGAAATGTAGAAGATGCAGAAGGTTCAGCAGAACCGGCAAAGGAGGAACTGGCATGAGTGTGAAAGTGATCTTGGCAGGTGGTGGTACGGGCGGACATATTTTTCCTGCCATTGCAATTGCCAATGCCATTAAAAAACAGCAACCCGATGCAGAGATCCTGTTTGTTGGTGCAAAGGGAAAAATGGAAATGGAGAAAGTGCCACAGGCGGGTTACAAAATAGAGGGGTTGGATATTGCAGGTTTTAACAGAAGTTCTTTGATAAAAAACATCGGTTTGCCGTTAAAGCTGGTAAAGAGTTTTTTTCAGGTGCGTAACATCATAAACAACTTTCAGCCCGATGCAGTGATAGGAGTAGGTGGTTATTCCAGCTTTCCGGTATTGCGTTTTGCACAAAGCAAAGGCATTGCAACCTTCATTCATGAAAGCAATTCGTTTGCAGGCAAGAGCAATATCCTGCTGGGAAAAAAGGCAACGAAAGTGTTTGTGGCAAGTGATCAAATGCAAAAGTTTTTTCCTGCAGATAAGTTGATGATCACGGGTAATCCTGTTCGTGCAGCAATTGCACATGCAACAGTAAGTAAGGAAGAAGGATTGGAGTTTTTTGGTTTGAATACTGATAAGAAAACAGTGCTGGTGGTTGGTGGTAGTCTCGGTGCCAAAAGTATCAACGAAGCTATTGATGCAGGCATCGATCGGTTTGAAAAAAACGATCTGCAGTTGATTTGGCAAACAGGCAAGCCTTATGCAGCACAAGGCAAAGCAAGAGCCAACGGCAAAGCAAATGTGTGGGTGAATGATTTTATAAAGGAAATGGAGAATGCTTACGCCGCTGCTGATGTGGTGATTTCAAGAGCAGGCGCTATGGCGATTGCTGAGATCTGTTTAGTAGCAAAGCCTGCTGTGCTTGTTCCTTACCCACATGCTGCAGAAGATCATCAAACAGTGAATGCTCAACATTTAGTAGAGAAGCATGCCGGACTGATGGTGAAGGATAGTGAAGCAAAAGAAAAGTTGGTGAGCAGCATCATTGCTTTGGCAAAAGATGAAGCAAAACAAAACGAATTGAAACAACAGATTGCAAAACTGGGTGTGGCAGATGCTGACACCGTAATTGCAACAGAAGTATTGAAGTTGATAAAGAAATGATTCAGTTGAACGATATAAAAGCAGTGTACTTCGTAGGGATCGGTGGCATCGGCATGAGTGCACTGGCAAGGTTCTTTAATGAAAAAGGAGTGCGGGTAAGTGGGTACGATAAAACAGTAACGCCGCTTACAGCACAACTGGAAGCTGAAGGAATTGCGATTCATTACAGCGAAGAAGTAGACTTGATTCCAAAGGATGTGCAGTTAGTAGTGTATACGCCTGCTATTCCAAAGGAGCATAAAGAGTATCAGTATTATCTGCAGAATGGTTACAGTGTGGTAAAGCGGAGTGATGTATTGCAGATTATTACACAAAGTTCTTTGAACATCTGCGTAGCTGGTACGCATGGTAAAACAACCATCAGTACAATGACGGGGCATTTACTGCGTAACAGTGGTTTTGGTTGTAATGCTTTCCTCGGCGGCATTGCGGTAAACTACAACAGCAACTTTTGGGCAAGCGATAATAATGTGTGCGTGGTGGAAGCTGATGAATACGATCGTTCATTCCACAAGCTCAGTCCGGATGTAGCAGTGATTACCGCCATGGATCCCGATCATTTAGACATCTATGGAACAGCCGAAGCAATGGAAGAAGCGTTCATCGAGTTTACACGGAAAATTAAACCCGGTGGATGGCTCATCAGCAAACATGGGTTGAAGCGATATAATGATTTGGTTGCAGACAATCACATCACGTATCACCTCAATGAGGTGAACGCAACGGTTCATGCAGTCAATCTGAAAGTGCAGAATGGCAGCTATGTGTTTGATGTAGTATTTGGCGATTGGTTGTTGAAAGATGTGCTGCTGAATGTAGGTGGTTTGCACAATGTAGAAAATGCATTGGCTGCAATTGCCGTAGCACATGTATTGAAGATTGAAGATGAAAAGATAAAAGATGCAGTAGCTGCATTTAAAGGAGTGAAGAGAAGATTTGAATATGTGATTTCTCCGGGTGAAGGTGAGGTGGTGTTTGTAGATGATTATGCACATCATCCTGAAGAATTGAAAGCATTAATCACAGGTGCAAGAAGTTTGTTTGCAGATAAGAAACTGGTACTGGTATTTCAGCCACACTTGTTTACCAGAACAAGAGATTTAGCTGATGGTTTTGCAGCAAGTCTGGATATGGCAGATGAAGTAATACTGTTGCCGATTTATCCAGCACGTGAATTACCGATTGAAGGTGTAACAAGTGAACTCATCTTAAACAAGATGAAGCTGGAAAAGAAACAAGTGTTGACAAAAGAAGAATTGTTGAACAGTATAAAAGCAAAAGTTAATAGTAATACAGTATTTGTAACAGCAGGAGCAGGGGATATTGATGCGGTGTTGCAGGATTTGAAAAAGAAAATTGAAGAGTAAGAATAATGAGCAATAAGAAATTTTCATGGAAGAAATTTTTATTCACGATTGTGTGGTCAGTGGTGGCTACAGGTACAATTGTGTTGCTCATTGCGGCTTCCCGTAATCAAAACGGTAAACGCTGTAAAGATGTTATTGTAAAGATCAAAGGTGTAGAAGGTGCAGGCTATGTGAGCAAGAACCAGATACTCCGCACTATTTCCGGAGGAAGACCTGATCTGCTGAAAGGTGCACCTGTACAAACATTCGATCTGCAGCAACTGGAAGAACTGCTGGAAAGAAACCTTTGGATCCGTAATGCAGAATTGTTCTTTGATAATAATAATGTGCTGCGTGTTGACATTACCGAGCGTGAACCTGTAGCAAGAGTGTTTATGGCAAATGGCCAGTCGTTTTATATTGATGATATGGGTGAACAATTACCTATTACCAACGACCAGGTAGCACGTGTGCCGGTATTCACTTCTTTCCCCAATGAAACAACAGCAGGAAAGAAGAAGGACAGCGTGCTGCAGCAACAAGTAAAGGAGCTTGGGCATTTTATTCTGAAACATGATTTCTGGATGGCTCAGGTTGACCAGGTGAACATCAGTAATTATGAGTTTGAACTGGTGCCAAAACTTGGTAACCATATCATTCAGTTTGGTGATGCGCAGCAAATGGAGCAAAAGTTCAACCGCCTTTTGTTATTCTACACGAAGATCATGAACAAAACCGGCTGGAATTATTATAGCATGTTGGATGTGAGGTTTGATAAACAACTGGTAGCGGTGCGAAGGGATAGTGCAAGCTTGTTTGCAAGTTTTGTAATTGAACAAAATAATTATAAGGTAAACAGCAGCATCGACAGCAGTTATTTGCCGGTTGATACAATTGCTGCAACACAACAAACGAATGTAAAAGGGAATACAAACAGTTTGCTTACCTCTGGGGCCTATAAGAGTGAACCAACGCCTACAGAGCCCGTTTTAAAGTCCGCTACTGTGAAACCAGAACAAAGCGAAAATCGCAATGCTTTGAAAAACCAACTCCCTACCCAGGGAAAATCCAATGTGCCAGTACCAAAATCAAATGTCCAAAAACCAAAAACAGAAGAAGACAATGTTCTGAATGAAGCCAAAAGCCAACCTGTGAAAAAACAACCTAAAGCAGTGATGAAGAAAAGAGATGAGTAATGAGTAATGAATGATGAGGGTGTAGATCTCTTTTGAAGGAGGCGGCAGCATGTAACAGAAAAAGAATGATTGAAGTGAGTGACAAAACGAAGACGAAAAAAACACAACAGTTGATAACCATAAAAAACAAACGTTTCACACAACTAAAAAACAACATACAACTATGACAACGGAATCACCCACAAACGGAACAGCAATGAACGGACAGGCTGTCAATAACAACCCCATTATTGTGGGCTTGGATATTGGTACCACCAAGATCGCTGCCATTGCCGGACGTAAGAATGAATTTGGAAAACTGGAAATTCTTGGCTTTGGTCGTGCAAACTCCAGCGGTGTGCAACACGGCATGGTGTTGAATATCGATCAAACCATTAAAGCCATTGAACAGGCTTTACAAAACTGCTATGCAAGCAATCCGAACCTTGAGATCAACGAAGTATATGTAGGTATTGCCGGCCATCACATTAAATCATTGCAAACACGTGGCGATATTGTTCGTCAGCACAACGAAGAAGAAATTTCGCAGCGTGAAATTGATCAGCTCATCGGCGATCAATACAAAACCTATATTCCTGCAGGCGATCAGATCATTGATGTGATACCACAGGAGTTTACCGTGGATAACTTTCAGAATATTCCTAACCCGATTGGGTATAGTGGCGTGAAAGTTGGAGCAAACTTCCACATCATCACCGGCGATAAGAATGCCATCCGCAATATTAACCGTAGTGTGGAGAAGAGCAATCTGAAAGTAAGAGATCTCGTATTGCAGCCACTTGCTTCAGCAGCAGCTGTTATGTGCGAACACGATCTTGAAGCTGGTGTTGCGATTGTTGATATTGGTGGTGGTACAACAGATCTTGCTGTGTTTTATGAAGGTATTTTGAAACACACAGCAGTCATTCCGTTCGGTGGTGAAAACATTACCAACGATATTAAAATGGGATTGGGTGTATTGCGTACACAAGCTGAACAAATGAAAGTGCAGTTTGGCAGTGCATTGGCCGATGAAGCAAAAACAAATGCATTCATCACCATCCCTGGTATTCGTGGTATGCAGCCGAAGGAAATCAGTGTAAAGAATCTTGCACACATCATACAGGCACGTATGAGCGAGATTATGGATTTTGTGACCTATCATTTAAAGCAGGTTGGTTTAGATAACCGTATGCTCAATGGTGGTATTGTGTTAACCGGTGGTGGTTCGCAATTGAAACATCTTATTCAGTTAACAGAATATGTTACAGGATTGAATGCACGTATTGGTTTTCCCAACGAGCATTTAGCACCCGGCCATATTGATGAACTGGCGAAACCAATGTACTCAACCTGTATTGGTTTGATCCTGAAAGGCTATAATGTATTTGAGAATACGCAGAATAAGCTGAAGGGCATTGAAATAAAAGAAGAACCTGTTGCAGAAGTAGTACAGGAGTACAATGAGCAAACCGATACACATGTTGTTCGTGTTAAAAAACGCAAGAGCCTGAAAGGATTTATGGACAGCATTAAAGACGGATTGATCGATTTGTTTAACGAAGAAGAAGACAGGAAACTTTAAAGAAAGTCTTTAGCCGATAGTTTTTAGTAGATAGTATTACTAATGACTTTTGACTACCGGCTATCGGCTGATTATAAAAAACTTACTAACCCAGCAAACCCGGAAAGTTATGATACATTTTGATCTGCCAAAGGAAAAGTCATCCATCATCAAAGTAATTGGTGTTGGTGGCGGTGGTAGCAATGCAGTGAATCACATGCATGCTCAGATTATAGAAGGAGTAAATTTTATTATTTGTAATACAGATGCACAGGCTATTGCTACCAGCAATGTGCCCAATAAAGTGCAGTTGGGTCCGCATTTAACACAGGGCCTTGGTGCCGGAGCCAATCCTGAAATTGGCCGCCAGGCAACCGAAGAAAGTTTAGAAGAATTGAAAGCAATGCTGGAAGTAAACACCAAGATGGCGTTTATTACTGCCGGTATGGGTGGTGGTACAGGTACAGGTGGTGCTCCCATCATTGCTAAGATCTGTAAAGATCTTGGTATCCTCACAGTGGGTATTGTTACCACTCCGTTTGGATACGAAGGGAAAAAACGTATTCAGCAGGCGGAAGATGGTATCGGCCGTTTGAAAGAGTATGTTGATACATTGCTTGTGATCAGTAACGATAAACTGCGTCACCAGTTTGGTAACCTGAAAATGAAAGAAGCATTTTCAAAAGCAGATAATGTATTGGCAACTGCAGCAAAATGTATTACTGATGTAATTAACAGTACCGGCCAGATCAACGTTGACTTTGCCGACGTTTGTACAGTAATGAAAAACGGTGGTGTGGCTATCCTTGGCAATGCAAGTGCTAATGGCGATAACCGTGCACAACGTGCAATTGAAGAAGCACTCAACTCACCATTGCTGAACGATAATGATATCCGTGGTGCAAAATGGATACTCATCAACATCAACAGTGCAGAGAACGAGCACGAGTTTACAATGGATGAAGTAGAGATCATTCAAAACCATTTATTATCACAAGCCGGCGAAAACACAGATGTAATTCTTGGTTTGGGTTATGATAATACATTGGGCGATAAAATTGGTATTACACTCATTGCAACAGGTTTTGAAGCAAAGAATCCTTTTGATAAAAAGCCTGCTGTTGTTGAAGAAGTAAAACCAAAGGTTGAAAAGATCGTGATGACCTTGGCAGAGCCAGAGAAAAAAGCATATACACAGCCCGCTCTTTTTACGGAAGAGCCGAAGCCAGCTCCAGCGTCTGCTCCGGCTCCTGTTGAAAATGTTGCAGCTCCGGTAGCAGAGCAGATGAATCTGCAGCCGGTATTGTCAACAGAAATACCTGTTGCAAGGGTGGAAGAAAAAGTTGCGCCTGTTGTTGAAACAGAAAAGATCGAGTTTGTATTAGAACCTGTTGTACCCCCTGTGCAAACAGTACAACAGGAAGTAAAGATGGAAGCGCCTGTACAACCGGCACCTGTTGTTCAAACAGAACCGGTAATGCAGCAACAGGTTGTTGAAACAAAGCAACCTTCAAACAGCGGTTTCCTGAAAAAACCATCGATCATTTATGTAGAAAAAGAAGAAGAATCCATTCCGGAAATAAAGGCCGAAGAAAAACCGGTTGCAGCTCCAGTACAGTTGAATATTATTAAGGACGAAGAAGAATCGTTCGATATGCAGCTGGTGGAGAAAAAAGAACAACCAACGGCGGAGAAAGAGCCTCGGGCCGATCAAAATGTTCATCTTGCTTTTTCGGAAGAGCCTCCGGTAACGGATGAGGCAGAAGAGCAACGGAAAAAAGCTGCTGATCGTTTACAGAAGTTGAGAAACCTCTCGTTTAACATTCATGGCAATGATCCGAACAATGAGTTTGAAAATGTGCCGGCATATCTCCGCCGTAATTTAGAATTGTATAATACTATTTCGCCTGCAGAAAATTTCTACAGCAATTATACCGTTCAGAGCGATGAAAATAACCAGGCACAAATCAATACCATCAATACATTTCTTGATGGGAAAAAACCGGATTAATGACTTGCTCTATGTTTTAACATAGGGAAATGTTTGTTTTTATAGTTGTAAGGTGAACCTTTGAGTCTTAGTTTTATTAGTTGTGTAGAGCCCCTCTTTTTGAGGGGCTCATTTGTTTTTACAAATATTTTTATTAGGTTAGAGTACCCACTTTGTAAAACCTATAATTATGCTCAAGGTCTTTCTCACCGGATCTGATGGGCTACTTGGCAGTAATCTTGTGCGTGAACTATTAAGCAGAAATTACAAGGTAACTGCGATGGTGCAACCAGGCAGACATCCGGCAACACTGACAAATCTTCCCATTAACATTGTTTATGGCGATGTAACAAACAGCCATGAATTGTTACAACTTTCCAAAGGCGCTGATTATTTTATTCATGTTGCTGCTTTAACGGATGTGTGGCCAACAAAGCATAAGCGCTATTATCATGTAAATGTTGAAGGCACAAAGAATGTTGTTGACGCTGTTATTAAAAACAAGATCAGCAAATTGGTGCATGTAGGAAGTGCCAGTGCATTTGGGTTTGGCAACATGCATGAGCCTGGTAATGAAACATGGTCCGAACGATGCATCACTTATGATCTTGATTATATCATCTCAAAGAAAAAAGGACAGGAACTTGTGATCAATGCGGTAAATGAAAGAGGCTTACCTGCCGTGGTTGTTTGTCCAACGTTTATGATTGGCCCTTACGATGCCAAACCAAGCTCAGGTGCATTGGTGCTGGCGGTAATTAAAAATAAAATTCCTGCGTTACCCGCCGGAGGGAAAAACTGGGTTGCTGTAAAAGATGTTGCAGTGGGTGTTTGCAATGCGCTTGAAAAAGGAAGAATAGGAGAGTGCTATATCCTTGGCGGGCAAAATCTTTCTTATAAAGATGCTGTCAGGCAAATTGCAGATGCGGTAGGACAAAAGCATTATCCCACTACAGTTATCCCAAGAATGGCTATGAAAATGATTGGTAAACTGACGCCGTTTTTTTCAAGTATAGCAGGAACGCAGCCGGGCATATCTTACCCTCTTGCATGTATCTCCTGCGATGAACAATACTTTAGTCCGCAAAAGGCAATAAGTGAATTAAATCTTCCACAAACACCTATTGGCGATGCGGCAAAGGAATTAAAATATTGGTTTGAGCTGAATGGCTATTTATAAAGCTTGCTCATTTTTTTATACGAACGCTTTACCATCAGTTCTATAATTCCTGGGAAGTAACGTGATAAAAAAAAGAAAAGTTTTCCCGGTATGCCGATGACCGTTTGTTTTTTACGCCTGCGGATATTTTGTACGATCCTGTCTGCAACAGTTTCAGGTGTGGCTTTGAACATACCTGTTCGTTCTTCCAAAGGAACTAATTCGCCATTAGCTCCAATAGCAGTTTTATCAGCTTCAATTTTTGTTATACCTACGTACACAATTCCCACATGAACATTATCTGCCGCATGTTCAACCCGCAATGCCTGTGCAATAGCGGTGAGCGCCATTTTTGCTGAACAGTAAATTGAAATAAACGGCAGGCCTCTCAATCCGGCGAGGCTTGAAATAAAAACGACACTGCCTTTTGTTTTTTTAAGATGTGGTAATGCTATTTTGGTAAGCATAAGAGGAGCAATGCTGTTTACCTGGTAGATGTACGTCATCACAGATGGGGAAACAGTTTCAATCATTCCACGCATGGAAGCTCCGGCATTGTTTACTAATATATCAATACGGCCATGTTGTTTAATCGTAAAATCAATTAATTTGTTACAGTCTTCTTCTTTTGTAACATCGCCTGTAAAACTGCACACATCAAAACCAAATTGTTTTAATTCCCGCTCAGTAGCCGCCAGTTTTTCAGCCGATCTTGCATTTAAAACAATTTTTGCTTTGCGATAACCTGTGTTTTTTGCAAGGGCTTTACCAATGCCCATTGATGAGCCGGTGATGATGATTACTTTACCGTCAAACAAATCACTCATACAAATTTCATTTCAGGGTTATGGTGTACAGAGAAAAACTCATTTGACAATGCCATAATGAGGTGTGTAAAAAATGCAACTGCAATACTGCCGGTTAAAACGCTTACATAGCAAAGCAACAAACCATATGGAATTGCCCCAATGGTTTCTCCTGACCCCTTTGGGATATGTGTGGTGCTGTATAGCGCAATGTTTATTGCTACAGCAGGCCAAAAGCCAAATGCTTCCATACAGCTAAACAACAATACACCACGAAATAAAAATTCGTATGCCAACAAGTACGCTGCCCATGAAAAGCTGTTGATAAGCACCCTTTTTATTGTCCATTCTTTCAAACGCATTTGCGGATAAAATGCAAGACGATCGGGTTTGTTCGACGCAAAATAGTTGAGGGTAACGATAAGCACCCCCATTACTAAAATATAAATAAGAGATGTTTTGTAGTTGCCCCATTGCAATCCAAGATCAGCGAATGAATATTGTTTTACTGCAAAAAAATAAATAGCAGGTATAATTCCAAGAAACAGGACGCCGGTTAATTTCTGAAATACGGCATAGTTGATCTGTGCCGCATCAGCATTTTGATGATTGTAAAAACGGGTCTGAAGTTTTTGATCTGTTGCTATAAACCAGTAAACAGCAAAACCTAATGCAGTGTAAGTGATGGCAACAAAGGAATCTGTCTGTACGGAGTCCCAGGCAAAATTAACAGGCATGAGTAGTGGTTTGGGTATAAGTAGTTTGATTGATGATGATCATGTGTGTGATGGTATATTTCTTCCTTCAAACCGACGAATAGCTTTGTCTGCCCTTCTTTTAGCTACGGACAATTTATAATTAAACCATTTGTCTTTCAAAATACGGCTCATCATTTTATCAAATGGAAGATAAATACCAACACTTAAAGCACCCCAGATATTATTTAATGGATTGGGATGTAGTTTACGGTAACTCACCGCAATTCCACCGCTTAAATAAACATTGTAATGCCACCAGCATGAAGGCATAAATAAAGAGTCACCAGCTTCCTGCACAAATCTGTATCCTTTTACATAGTTAAGCCCTGGGTATTTTTCATAATCAGGAGCATCAAGGTTTACAGTTGAGTGTGTGTTAAAGGGAAGGCGATAAAGCAGATCGGAATATTCGGGTGCTATCAGTGTAATACTTTTCTTCCCGTAAAACTGGGTGAGTAAAACATTATTGTAATCCACATCAAAATGTAAACGCACTTCTGTATTCTTTCCCCCCATAAAAAAGAATCCAAGCTTATCCAGCATGCCTTTGAACAGATGCGGGCAGGAAAAATCTTTCTTTAATTCCGGTCTTAATTTATACAAATCAAATACAAACATCCTGAGAGGAGTGTATTCGTCTTTTTCAATAATGTTAAGAAAATCACGCAAAAGAATTGTGGTGTCACCTTTCGTGGTAGTAGTTTTTTCATGCATTTTATTCCGGTTGTCAAATACCTGTACCATTTCATCGCCGCAATAATCACGGAAAAAATCAATATTCCATTTTTGTCCGGCAGGTTGCAGGTTTGCAAGACCTTTTATAAGCAAAGGTTTTTGTGCAAGAAAATAATTCCGTTTAAAGAACTCAGGCGTCAGGTCTTTAATATCAATAGTGTCGATTTTGGGGGAGAGTTCAAGCGCCATACGATTATGTTTAGCGGTTATATATACAAAGTAGAAAATAAGTTTTTCAATACATAGGATTAAATGAGGAATAATTCTGAAAAATAGCAGTTATTACTTTGTCTGCTGTAAAGGGTTAATAGTTGTATTCAGCAACCATTTAAGGATACAAAAGGGAACCGGCAATCAGTATGGATGTATAAATGCAACTAAAAACCCCTCTGTAAAGAGGGGTTTCGTTTTTGTCAAACCTTAAACAATGAAAATGAGAAAACGATAATTATCCTTAGTAATATTAAGCATGCATTTTAGAAAAAATAATTCCGGCAATGAGTGCCTGTAAAAAACCATACAGTAACCAGCTGCCAATAGTGAGCAGCGAAACATTAATGGCACTGTAAGTGATCAGTAACGATGGCACTGTGGCAATAACTACATAAATAAGCGCCATTTCCACTCCCTGCATCAGTACATTTCCTTTCAGGAGCTTTTTAAACCTGTTCCAGAACCATGCCAGCCCAAATGAAAGCACAACCGGGTGAATATAGTAAAGCAGGTTGCGTGATTCATCGCTAACAAAAGCTGGGCTGTAATATTCTTCTGCTACTTTTGGAAGCAGTACAGGCATCACCAGTAAACAGAGGTAGGCAAATACAAGCAGTACAATACTTGCAACCAGCCCGGAGTTGATGATCTTTTTCATATTACTGATTATGGAACAAATGTAAACAGCCGTTCCGAACCTCTGACTGATAACTTTAACCTGTGGAACTGATTTCAGTCAGTGGTGGATCATAAAACACTTATCCCCAACCGTAATTTCACGCTTTTATAAGCCTGTTCTTTTGTTTACATTAGAATAAATTTTAAAATAATTGTTTATGAAAACACTCACCATCCTGCTATGCTGTATAACAGCATCTGTTCTTCATGCACAGGAGAACGAAACAACAGTCATACATGATTCTACTTGGGGAGCAGGCCTCATTTTCGATCAGGATTTTTTTACACCTCAAAACCAGGACCGTAACTACACCATGGGTGTCAGCATAAACCTCAACGGACCGGTGTTCGACAGAAATTTTTTGATCGTCCCCATGTTGCGCAAAGGAGCCGATTGGTTATTCGGCATCAGGAAATGGCATAACGAGGGCGATACTTACTTAACAAGCATGCAGCTGTTTGATGGCGCTTTTACACCATTGAATCTTGAATCGCTTACACCTCTTACAAACGACCGGCCTTATGGTAATGTGCTGGGCATTGGTGCATCACGTACAACGATCATCAACTCTTCTGAAAGTTTAAGTAAGCAAAGCAGTATCACCAGCAGGTTTGTGGTGGGTATAATAGGTACAAGAGTTGCAGAAGCGGTACAATCATATATCCACAAGAATTTTTTTAACGGCAAGCGGGCTGTTCCTGTTGGCTGGCCTACGCAAATATCTGATGGCGGTGAACCAACATTGCTTTACCAGTTGCAATACATGAAACCCATTTTTGAAGAAGTGCATCCGCAGCAAACACAAATGAAACGCATGCAGGCGACATGGTTGCTTGAGACCAATGTTGGTTATTATACCAACATGGCAAGTGGGTTATCATTTCGTATTGGCCGCTTTACCACACCATTCTGGAAGTTTAATAACTCGGGCATGTCGGTAGTATCGCAGGCTCCAACACGTATTGATAAAAAACCGGAGTTTAGTTTTTTTGTACAATTCAGAGGAAGAGCGGTTGTGTACAATGCATTGTTGCAGGGGCAGTTTAAAAAGAATGAGTATGAGCTGACAAAAGAACAAGTGAACCGTTTCCTGTTTGAAGCAGAAAGTGGTATTATGCTGAACATTGGAAAATTCACCGCTATTTTTCAACCCTATATAATGCGTACGTCAGAGACAAACCTGCCATTGGCACGCAATCATTCATGGGGAAGTGCTGCAGTATATTACAATTGGTAATCGTAAATCATTGTTATGTCTTATTATGTTTATCAAAGCGGCATTAAGAAAAAGATCAACAGTAAAAATATTGCCAGCGATAAAAAGCAGCAATACTCAATGCTGATCATCCGTTTCAGAGGTGGTGTAAGTAAACACACCGATGGATTCAATAAAGCAATGGGAATGCTGCGAAAGAAAGTTTATAATAAAGAAGATCATATTTTCTTATGCTACTTTAAAAAAATGCCGGTGAATAAACTGGCGGTACTTGCAAAAATGTATTACGATAGTGGCATTGCTGATTTTGCGGAGCCTTATGTCATGCATCGTGTACAGAATACGGCCTTATCGTTTAATGACCCGAAATTTTCAACACAATGGATATTTGAGAATACAGGACAATTCAGCGGAATACCAGGTGATGATATTGGTATCCTTGATGGTTTGCGGATGATTGCAGATGAGCAGATCACTTTGGATAAAACAATTTGTGTTGCAGTGCTTGATGAAGGTGTTGATACCACACACCCCGATCTGAAGAATGCTAATTTGTGGCATCATAACTTCAGTGTGTTTGGTGCAAACAAATTATTACCAAAAGAAGAAGATCATCATGGCACATCTGTTGCGGGTGTTATTGCAGCTATACAGGATAACGGTGTTGGTATTGCGGGAATCAATCCGTTTTGCAAGATCATGTCCGGCCGTATTTATTTTACGCAGGATAATGTAGGCGGTGTAAATGCACTTCGCATCAGTGAAGGCATCAGGAAAGCGGTAGATAATCATGCACGCATCATTAACCTAAGTTGGCGCATGGAGCCGAGCCCGCTTGTGGCAGATGCCATACAATATGGTGTTTCAAAAGATGTGATCTTTTGTGCAGCAGCAGGTAATTATATGCGTGCTGCAGACGATCATTCAGTTCAGTTTCCCGGCCGGCTTGATGAAGTGCTGACTGTAGCTGCTGTTAATAATAAATCGGAATGGGTGAACCTTGTAAATACACCTACTAATCAACGTTTCGGATCATGTTACGGAAGAGAAGTAGATATTGCAGCGCCAGGCTTGTATATCTCCACAACAAGAAACGATGGGGGATATACAAACTTTTTTTGCGGCACCAGTGCAGCCACAGCTATTGTTTCAGCTGTTGCTGCTATATTACTTGCTATTAATCCTGCACTAACGGCAAGGGATGTGCGGGAATATTTGGTATCAACTGCTGACCCTGTTCTTAATGGTACTGCTATCGAACAGATTGACAGAGTTGGTCATGGTAAGCTGAATGCACAAAAAGCAATTGCAAAAGCAATTGAAAGTTTACAGATTTAAGAATGCAAAACTGTTATTTACGAAACAGATCTGCACCGGGATTTTTTTTAGTACATTTTTATTTTAAGTACATAAAGAATGAGCTGAATGCTCATTCTTTTTTTATACCTGCACGTCGTCATTAGTTACTGATTTTGAATGAAAATTGAGTTTAATACAAGTGTGATATGTAGTTCAAAAAAACAGTTGGCATAGTTTATGTTTTTATGTGGGTGTTGGTATGGAAAATTTTTTATCAACAGTTTTAAACCTTCGAAAACATACCTCGTCAGTATATCCGATGAAAAGCTAAATGCTTTAATCTTTATTCAATCATCAAAACAAATAGTTATGAAGAACAAGGTGAAACAAATCTCAGCAGTAGCAGCAGTAATGTTGCTTGGTAATGTAGCAATGGCACAGGTTGGCTTAAATCTTAATAGTACAACAAGTGCTGTTACAAAAGCAACAGTTAATACATCAAAGGTGGCCGATGTTGTAAGTAAAACAACACAGGCAACTTCAAGAGTGGTAAATGCTACAGGTAAAGTAGTACAAACAACCGCTAATGTTGCTACAAGAACAACAGCAAATGTTTCTGCTAAAACAAATGCAGCAATGAATGCTACATTAAAAAGTGCGAATGCCAAAGTAAGCAATGAAACGGCTGTTGACGCACGTGTAAACGGGCAAACAAATGCAACCGAGCAAGGTAAGGGCATTGCAACAGAAGTAAAAGAACAGGTGGTTGCTGAAGCGCAAAACATCCGCACAACAGAAAAAGAATTGCGCAAAGATGTAAAACCTGGTTTAAACATCAGTGCTAACGGCAATGCCAATGCACAAGGCGAAGTAAGTTCAAATAACGCATCAGCAAATGGTGACATCAATGGTAATGCAGAAGTGAAAACAGATGCAAAAGCAAAAGCTGATGCCATGAAAGAAAAAGCAGAAGCAAAAGCTGCAGATGCAAAAAAGAATGCAAAAGCTACTGTTAAAAAAGTTAAGAAAACAAAAGCAAGCGCAAATGCTGAAGTGACTGTTAACAGCAGCACCGCAGTAAATGCCGGTCGTCAGTAATTGGTTTATAACACCACGTCTTACGATGATCGGGAAGTAATGTCCCGCTTCAATAGCGGGACATTCTTTTAACTACTTGCTCAACTAAACTGTAAAACCATGAAACCGTTTATTCATCTTTTTATCGCCATCTTCTTCGCTTTGCCTGTGGTACTTTTTGCACAGGACAGTACAAAGCAGGAGCGTAAGCCGGTTTTTGCAGCAAATATTGCCCACCAAACGTATGTGCATTTTCTTGGCCGTTCAGATAGTTTGAATACCAATGCAACATTGCCCATCATCAGCTATCAACTCAAGAATGGATTGTATGCACAGGGTGCAGCTATTTTTATTCAGAACAGTGCATTGCCTTTTCAGTACACAGGTGGCAGTGTGGAACTTGGTTATCGTTTTCCTGAAAGCGATAAGTTTTCGGGTAATGTGTTTGTATCTCGTTTTTTGTATAAAGAAGAATCGGTACTCGTGCAATCAGCATTAAAGTATCAAACAGGAATTAATACGTCCCTTCAAAATAAAATCATCAATGTAAATCTTGGTGCTAATCTTATGTTCAGCGACCGTGCAGATGTTAGTGCAAATGCAGGGCTTGATCATTTGTTCATCATTCCGCTGAAAGAAGGTGAAGCAAAAGCATTAGCGATTAATCCCACCATTACAGCATATGGCGGTACACAACGGTTTACTGAAACGTATCAGCAAAAGCAAAGCCCAACAGTTGGAGGTATCCCGGTTGGTCCGCCGCAAACAACTACTCAAACACGAGATGTAAATACATTTTCTGTTCTTGCTTACGAGTACACGATGCCAATTGTATTGGTGATGGGGAAATTTAATGCAGTGCTTAGTCCTTCTTATGTAATACCACAAAACCTGGTAGCATCAAACGGAGAATATGGAAGAAGCCGTTTTTACCTGATGGCGAGCATTGGAGTGCGGCTGTAAAATAAGTTCATCAATATAAATCAAAACCCCGATCAGATGATCGGGGTTTTTTTACTCGTGCCCGGGACTGGATTCGAACCAGCACGTCCTTTCGAACACCACCACCTCAAAGTGGCTTGTCTACCAATTTCAACACCCGGGCTCGGGGGCGGCAAATGTAAAATGAAAAATGTAAAGTGAAAAATAAAAAACAACCAATGACGACGGGAGGATGGCTTTAGCCTTACTTTTTCAGTATTATCCTGAATGTTGTTCCTTTGCCGGGCTCGGAATGTTTAACGTAAAGTTGTCCTTTGTGGTATTGTTCAATAATGCGTTTGCTCAGCGATAGGCCAAGTCCCCAGCCACGCTTTTTGGTTGTAAAGCCCGGTTTAAAAACCCGGTTAATATTCTGTGCAGCGATGCCTTTGCCAGTATCACTCACATCCAGCTGTATGGTTCGTTCTTCCTCATGCATATAAACAGTAATATTGCCCTTCCCATCCATTGCATCCAGTGCATTTTTCAAAAGGTTTTCAATTACCCAATCAAAAAGCGGAGGAGAAATGGAGGCGATCATTTCTGCTGCATTCTTCTTTACTTCAAGCTGTACTTTTCCTGTGGCCCGTTTGCGGATATACTCCACCATCTCTTCCACCTGTTTCACAATATTGTGCGGTTCAAGTTGTGGGGTACTGCCTATTTTCCCAAAACGATCGCTCACCAATCGTAACCGTTGTACATCTTTTTCAATTTCAGAAGCAATTTGTCTGCTGCTTTCTTCTTCTTTCAGCATTTCAACCCAGCCTTGTAATGATGATACAGGTGTGCCCAACTGGTGAGCTGTTTCTTTTGCCATACCTGCCCACACCTGGTTTTGGGTTGATTTGTTGCGTATCTGCAACGAAAAAATAGTGATGATGATGAAGAGTGCAACGATGAACAATTGCACCATCGGGTAATATTTTACCTGTTGCAGCAATGTTGAGTGGCCATAATAGTATTTATTGATGAGCAATGGCTCCTTGCTTACTTCAAGAATGATAGGCTGATTCTGCGATTTAAATTCCTTTAATCTTTTTTGAAGATAACCGGCATCTGCAGCA
>NZ_CAMLGT010000042.1 GCF_946479605.1 uncultured Lacibacter sp. | reverse complement strand
CCACTCCTTGTAGTTGCACCAATCAGTGTAAATGGATTGAGGTTGATCTGGATACTTCTTGCATTGGGTCCGCTGTCGATCATAATATCGATGCGGTAATCTTCCATGGCTGCGTAAAGATATTCTTCAACAACTGTGCTCAACCGATGGATCTCATCAATAAACAATACATCGTTTGCTTCCAATCCGGTAAGCAAACCAGCCAGATCGCCAGGCTTTTCAATCACCGGTCCACTGGTTTCTTTAATGCTTACGCCCAGCTCATTTGCAACAATGCGGCTGAGTGTTGTTTTACCCAAACCGGGCGGGCCATGAAATAATACATGATCCAAAGCTTCGCCACGCATCTTTGCCGCCTTGATGAATATCTTGAGATTATCGATGATCTGCTGCTGACCACTGAACTCTTCAATATTCGACGGACGAATATTATTTTCGAATTCCTTTTCGGCTGCACTCAGTCCTTCTTTATCACTATTTAAATTGGGATTGGCCATTGGGTGTAAAGCTAAGGAAAATGATGAATGGTGAGTGGTGAATAGTGAATGCTCTACTGTAAATCGTAACGCATCCAATCAAAAACAACAGCCGGACGAAAAACTCTCTTCTGTTTAGATGTATTGATTCATCTGCAAAATCAAATCTGCATCGGGACAGTTCTTCAAATAAAATTCTTTATCACGCATACGGCACACACCGGGATAATCGCCTTCGTTCAACTCAATATCTTCAATGATCTGGAAATGCAGGTGCGGTGGCCAGTGACCGTTTTCATGCGGTTCACCAAAATGTGCAAACTCCTGTCCACGGTTAATATACTGTCCTTCACTCAAGGCAATGTCTTTCAAACTCAAATGTCCATACAGTGTATAAAAAGCCGTGCCTTCCAGTTGATGCAGCAGAATAATGGTTGCTCCATAATCGCCATACGCATCGTTGAATTTAAAACTGTGTACCATACCACCCAAAGGAGCAAACACAGGTGTGCCTGCTTTACCCCAAATGTCTGTGCCTAAATGCAAGCGTCTTGGCTCTCCACCATCTGTTGCATCAAACACGTTGCTTCTGCTGTAAACCGTACGATGTTCAGCATAGCCACCAATACCATACAATGCATTTGCTGCAACTAATTGTTCACTCACATAAGCACTGAACTTTGTTACATCTTCAATTACTTCTTTTGTTAATGCTTTGTTTGCCTCGGTAAAATTCATTTGCAGCAAGCGTTCATTGGCAGGGTTAAATGACACAACGGGATGAAAACTGTGTTTGTTTTTTTCCAATATTGAAACCAGGGAAGACATACAGGCAAGTTACAACTGTTGAATGAATGATTTGTACCAATAAAAAAACAGCCCTGTTCATACAAGGCTGCATTTTATTGAGAAGTTGTTTGCTAAACGAGTTCGGGTTGTTGTTGCGGCAACAGATCCTGCATGGTAAACGTAATCTTATTGGCCAGTTGCTCTTCCAGTAAATCTGCAAAGGTTTCGAAATATACAATTACGTCTTCCCGTACATTTCGTTTCAACCAACGAAAGCCACCGGGTAAACGTTGTAACACGGCTTTATCCTCCAGGTACTCGAGGTTATGAATATCGCTGGGCGTTAATCCTATTTCCTGAAGTTTGGTAATTAACAAACCGGCTGGCGCATTTGTAATACCGCAATAATCTACAGCAAGTTCGGTCCACTCACCAATCCCCGTATGTGCATGGGCCAATATTTCCTCTTTGCTTAATCTGGTTACAACCTGCGTAAGGTTACCGCAATTACATGCGCCATGGTTGCCCCATGCATAATGAACTCCATTGCGCAGACGGGTTGCTGTTTCACGCAACGCTTCTATTAAACGGATATTTGCTTGTGCCATACGCTAATTTCCGACGAAACGGAAAACAATTTACTTTTTGTTGAAACATTAACATTGCTGAAAAATATTTACATCAACATTTCGTTTTAGCTGTACACATGAAAATTCGTTGTTTCTACTTACTGGCTGCTTTGCTTGTATTTGGTTCGGCTGCAAAGGCACAAATGATTACTGGTGTATGGAAGGGAAAAGTGGGCAGCGGTTTAAAGCCGGCCAAACTGGAATTGAAACTTATTCAGCGTGGCGATAGTTTATTCGGCACTTCGTATTACTATGAAAGTCCAAACAATTACCGTCGTTATGCTGTAAAAGGATATTTCAACACCCAAACAAATGAAGTGGTTTGGTGGGATGATGAATTGATTGAAGCAAAAACCGGACGTATTGCTATTACATCACCCGGTGCTGTTCCGTTGTTGATGGAAGCCGATTTTAATTGTCCCGGTGCTGGCGTAATGATGCTTGATGGAAAAGCAGTAACGAAAGAAGAACAAAAGAAGAAAGGCGATCTGCATCTGGATAAAGTGGAGCAACCACAGTTTACCGATGAATGGGATTTTGTGATCGATAATTATACGGTTGGTGCCAACGATCCATATTTCATTGACAGCGTTGCAACGATACATAAAGTAACCAAACAGCCGGAAGTAATTGCAGCAACCCCGCCCCCACCTGTTGTAACAGAACAACCAAGGCGTGAAGAAACAAAGCCCGAACCTGTTATTCTGCAACCACAAACCACTATTCCTAAGGAAACACAACCCGTTACCAAAACGGAAAACAAACCACCTGTAAAAGAGCCAACAGTTATTGTAACAAAACCTCCAACAATTACTGAAAAATTCATTGAACGAAAAAAAGTCTTAACTACGGAGTTGCCTTTACTTGGTGATACCATTGAAATTCATTTTTACGATAATGCAGAGATCGATGGTGATTCTATTTCGTTATTCATGAACAACCGGTTGGTATTTGAACATGTGAAGCTGAGTGATAAACCATACGTGGTGAAGTTTGCTGTTTCCGAATTAACAGAAAGTAATGAACTGGTGATGGTAGCTGAAAACCTTGGCGCTATTCCACCGAATACTTCGTACATGATCGCTTATGTAAATGGTGTGCGTTACACGGCAAATTTAGAAAGTACGGAGAACAGCAGTGCGATGATACGGTTTATGAAAAAAGAGTGAACTAAGAGTTTGGAAAAAGAGAAAAAGTAAAAGAGATGAGGAGAACACAGAAATATTGATTTAGCAAAGTAAAAGGGTGTACAGTTGTACACCCTTTGTTTTATAGTTGAATAAACTACCGCTGTCGATTACTCACCATTCACTACTCACTACTCACGACTTGATCTGCTTCAGAATTTCTTCAATGGCTTTGTCCAGCTGCAGATCGTTGCCGTTGAGTTTATCTTCAAAACTGTTGATGATGCGGATATCCGGATCAACACCATGTATCTCCAGATCTTTTCCTTCCAGCGAATAACAACCCCATGCCGGCATACGCACACTGGAACCATCCACCAAACCAATACCACTGGTAAAGATGATCCAGCGATAGGTTCCGTTGCCAATGATCTTACCCAGCTTCAGCCCTTTAAACCCTTGTGCAGTCATTTCCGCATCACTCAACGATTGCTCATTGATGAGTAACACGATTGGTTTGTCTGATGGCGCAAAGTTTGATTGAGGTGTCAGTTTTCCTTCACGGTATTTCCATTGCAGGTAACTACGCTGACTTAAAAACTTCAACACTTCATCATGCACATTACCACCTGTGTTATAACGCAAGTCGAAGATGAGTGCATCTTTTGTTGACAGTTCCTGTGTCATATCATTAATAAACTGTTCCAGTTCACCAGTGCCCATGTTCTTCATATAACCATAAGCAATGCGTCCTTTACTTTTTTCATCCACACGTTTCTGGTTGTTATCAACCCATTCGTCGTACAGGTTATTAAACAAAGTTGCTTGCGGATGAATTTTCACCTGCACCATTTCTGCACCACGCTTAAACGTGAGCTTCAGTTCTCTGTCACGTGATGGAAGTGTGAAATAGGCATTACGGTCTTTGTTTACATCAACTGCTTCATCGTTTACTTTCACCAATACATCACCGGGCTTAATATCAATAGTCTTGCGATCTGCAGCTGAACGCTTTACAATGTATTTTACTTTATACGGATCATCATTTTCGAAGATGATACCTGTTTCCATTGTTGCACTTGTTAATGCAATATTCTCATCATCACCAAACGTACCAAAGCCCTGGTGCGATGAATTGAGCTCACCCAGCATATCGTTGAGCAGTGTACGCAAGTCGGCACGGTTGTTCAGGTAAGGAAGAAACTGTTTGTAATACTCTTTTGTTTTTTTCCAGTTGAGTCCGTGAAAATTTTCATCGTAATACCCTTCTTCCATTCCGGCCCATGTTTCGTAAAACATCTGACTGAACTCTTCCTGCAGGTTACGACGGAAAGTATAACTGATGTTTACCGGATCGATCCGATTGGCATCAAGATTCAGTTTGTTGATGGTACCATTACCCAACCCGAAATATTTATCATTCACCTCAATGATATCCAATCCGCCTGAATTATCAGTGCCGGCAATCTTATCCGTTTTTGCTGATTCAAATGGCTCAAGCACTGTTTTCCAAACGGCGTATCGCCCTTCACCATGATTACTTGCATACAGCACTGTTGTTTTCTCTCCTTTCTGAAAAACGTTGATGAGATACTGTGTGCCAAACGAAGGCCCGATCTGCTCCAGCCGCTCCATGATCAGATCCGTATCAATGTTGATCACTTTACCCGAATCTGCATTTGCCCCTTTCGCATCTTTCTTTTCTTCTTTGAACAATTCGTTGTATTTATCTAAACGGTAGGGTTCATCCATTTTCTCCAATGCTACACGATACACTTTTGCGTTGGCCATGCCAAACGGATATGAAGGTTTTAACCGCTGCGAAACAAAATAAATATACTTTCCATCGGGCGACCATACAGGGCTGTTTTCCGTTACGCCGCTGTTGGTGAGATTGATGGTTTTGTTATTCTTGATATGATGCACCAAAATATCTTCTTCAAAATTGCGGCGTGCAGTAAACACAACATATTCATCGTTGGGCGAAAAACCGGGATCGCTGTTTTGAAAAGCCCATAACTCATCTTTTACAATGGTCTTGCTTTGCAGTGTTTTTAAGTCGAGCAGGCGCACTTCGTTTCTTCCACTTAAATACACAAGCATGGTACGCTTTTTATTTACTACCATGCTGCGGTTATTCTGTTTATCATTGGTTAACTGCTTAGGAGCGGCACTGCTGTCGGCACGAATGGTAAACAGGTTGGTATAACCATCCGCTGTTTGTGTAAATAGCAGTGTTTTATTATCACTCATCCAGCGTACTTCACGCACACGCTCTGCCGAACCACGTTTGATCTGCTGTACAAACTTTCCATCCACATCACTTACAAACAATTCACCTCGTACCACAAACGCATATTTCTTTGCATCAGGCGATACATCGAATGCAGAAATATTTCCACGCACTTCATAATCTTTTTCTTTGGGCAATACATGATTACGAACTATTGAAATATTCAACCTGGTCTCTTTATCTGCTTTTACATCGTACAACCACAACTGGTAATCTTTTTCAAACACCACTTTACCACCGTTTGCATTCACCTGTGGTGTTTTGATGGAAGACGCAAAACGGGTCAATGCCTTTTTCTTTCCAGCATCAAGAGTGTACAGGTTGTATTCACCATTGTTTTCATCAGAAATAAAAAACACATTTCCGCTTTTATCAATGGTGGCAGCAAAATCTTTTCCTTCCCAGGTTGTGTATTTTTTATGCTGTTTGGTTTTGAAATTATACGATTGAATGTCGGGGTTGAATGGACCTTTGTAACGTTTACGTTGCGATTGACTGACACTTTCCCATGTATCGTTAAAAAAAATCTCGCCGGTTGTGGGATGCTCAACCAGGTTATGATCGTACTGGAAAAAATAACTACCGAAGATGCGCTGCGGTGTACCACCTGTTGCAGCCACTTTAAAACCGGCTACCTGTCCTGCACGCCCGCTGTTGAAATAAATACTTTTACTGTCCCAGCTCCAGCTTGTTACTTCATCGTTACCACTGTGAAAAGTTATTTGCTTTACTTCGCCTCCATTAATTGGCATCACAAACACATCAGCATTACCGTATTGTCTGCCGGTAAATGCAATCCACTTACCGTCCGGTGAAATACGTGGCGATGTTTCGTAGCCCTGCATGGCGGTGATGCGGGTTGCCTGTAAATCGTTGATGTTTGCTTTCCACAGATCGCCTTCAAATGCAAACACAACGGTTTGTCCATCGGGGCTGAGTGTGGGATTTGATAGAAAGTGGGTGTTGCTTTGTGCAACGGTAATACTTGCGATAAGGCTTAAGAATACAAATGAAAACAATTGTTTCATATTTGATGATTTTATCGTTGGAAAATACAAAACTCTTCCTCCCGAAATAAAGAAAGGTTGATGAATGGTGAAAAACCTTTCATCAACCTTCCATATCATTGTATCAACTGTACTACTTCTTCGGCGCTTCTACCTGGTATTCTTTCAGGTGACGGTAGAACAATGATCCGTTCTCTACCTTTACCAAACGGTATTCCATGAATGTACTGTCGGCATCATAAAAACCAATGATGCAGGAAAGATCATCAGCACCTTTCTTCAACTCAGGCTTTGGCATAATGCCCATATTTGGCAAGGTGAAGATCTTTTCACTGCTGGCATCTTTATAGGAAAACTTTACCTCGTAATTGAGCGACTCTTTTTGCTCAAACAACTGTACTTTAAACTGTGCTGTATCACCTCCGGCAATATATTCCTTCACCGGTGCAGGATTAATGGTTGCACGTTCTTTTACAAAGGGTTCGTTGTTGTTCGGATTTTTTTCTGCACAGGCTGTAAATGCTACAAGTGCAATAATTGCTAATTTCTTCATTCTGTTTTTTTGAGTTTAGAGATGATGCGGGAATGTCCGCAATAATTTATATCACTACATTGATCATTTTATTCTTCACATATATGATCTTCTTCGGCTGTTTGCCTTCGAGCCATTTCTGCACTACTTCGTTGGCCAGTACAATAGCTTCTACTTCCTGTTGTGTAATACTCAAATCAAGCGTCAACTCCGTTCTTGTTTTACCGTTAATGGCAACCGGGTAATCTTTGGTTGATTCGGTTACATACTTCGCTTCAAATTTCGGGAAGGATGCATCGAGGATAGAACCACTGTTGCCCAACAGACTCCACAACTCTTCACTTACATGTGGTGCATATGGTGTTAAGAGAATGAGCAACTGTTCGAGTATTTCTTTCTTGTGACATTTCAAATCGCTGAGTTCGTTTACAGCGATCATGAATGTACTTACACCGGTGTTGAAGCTGAAGCGCTCGGTATCATCTTCAATTTTCTTAATCGTCTTGTGCAACACTTTCAACTCAGCATCCGTTGCTTTGTCGTTATTCCACAGCTGACCTTTCAGATCATCATAGAACAAACGCCAGAGTTTTTTAAGGAAGCGGTGCACACCTTCGATCCCTTTTGTATCCCAGGGCTTGCTGATCTCAACCGGACCAAGGAACATCTCGTACATGCGGAATGTATCTGCACCATATTTATTTACCAAATCATCTGGGTTAACCGTGTTGAACTTGCTCTTACTCATTTTCTCTACTTCAGAGCCGCAGATATATTTATCATTTTCTAAAATAAATTCAGCACCTGCATGTTCGTTGTTGCGCCATTTCTTAAATGCTTCCACATCTAATTCATAGCCATCAACAAAGTTTACATCCACATGTAACTTATCTAATTTCTTTCCCTCGAATTCTTCATCACTCTTCAACAATCCTTTGGATACAAATGTGCTTGTTCCATTGATGCGATATACAAAACGTGAAGACCCCTGTATCATCCCTTGATTTACCAGCTTCTTAAACGGCTCATCAAAACCAATGTATCCGAGATCGTACAAGGCTTTCGTCCACATGCGGCTGTACAATAAATGACCTACCGCATGTTCGGTACCACCAATGTATAAATCAACCTGGTTCCAGTAATCACTTACAGCACGGTCGCAGAATGCGTTTTCATTCTTCGGATCCATGTAGCGTAAGAAATACCACGAAGACCCTGCATAACCAGGCATCGTATTCGTCTCCAATTCTTTCGCCACCCACTCAGGAATATTGGCCAACGGACCTTCACCTTCGGGGCCGGGACTGTAACTATCTACTTCGGGTAACAACAATGGTAATTCGGTTTCGCTTAATGGATAAGCTGTACCATTCTTCCATTGTATAGGGAATGGTTCGCCCCAATAACGCTGACGGCTGAACGCTGCATCACGCATTTTGTAATTCACTTTGCGTACACCAATTCCTAATTCCTCCAATTTGCTAATTACTATTTCACTGGCTTCACGCATAGGTGTGCCGTTTAAGAAACCACTGTTTTCTAAAACAGCATCCTTAGTTGCATTGGCTTCTTCGCCATTGAAATGCTTGCCGATAATGTTAGTGATAGGAATATTAAAATGCTTTGCAAATTTGAAATCACGTTCATCGCCGCAAGGCACCGCCATGATAGCACCGGTACCATAACCCGCCAATACATATTCAGAAATCCAGATCGGAATTTCTCTGCCATCGAATGGATTTACAGCATATGCACCGGTAAACACACCGCTGATTTTTTTCTCCGCCTGACGCTCACGCTCACTTCTACTCTTTACATAAGCAATATATTCATCCACTGCAGTTGTTTGTTCGGCCGATTTTATCTGATCAACCAAATCCAATTCAGGAGCAATCACCATAAAGTCAACACCGAAAATGGTATCAGGTCTTGTAGTGTATACCGTGAGTTTTTGACTGTGACCTTTGATTGCAAAATCGATCTCAGCACCACTGCTTTTACCAATCCAGTTGGTTTGCATTTCCTTCATGCTTTCGCTGAATTCAATACGCTCCAATCCTTCCAATAAACGATCGGCATATTCTGTAATACGCAAATACCACTGACGTAATTTCTTTTTCACCACCGGATGTCCGCCACGCTCACTTACACCATTCACCACTTCATCATTGGCCAATACGGTACCCAATGCTTCGCACCAGTTTACTTCGCCATAACCGCAATAAGCCAGGCGATAGTCCATGAGTATGCTTTGTTTGGTTGCATCATCATATCCTTTCCATTCGTCTGCGGTAAAGCCGGCAGTCGTGAGCCGGTAGCCGTGAGTTGCAGAACCTTCTGCTTCAAACGATGCAATCAACACATCAATTTTTTCAGCTTTGTTGGTAATGCGGTTGTAAAAACTATTGAAGAGTTGTAAAAAAATCCACTGTGTCCATTTGTAATAACCGGGATCGCAGGTACGTACTTCACGCTCCCAATCGTAACAGAAACCGATATTATCCAACTGCCGGCGGAAGTTGGCAATGTTTGCATCGGTACTTACTGCAGGATGCACACCATGCTCAATCGCATATTGCTCGGCCGGTAAACCAAATGCATCGTAACCCATCGGGTGCAATACATTGAAACCTTTCAGTCGTTTAAAGCGGCTGTAAATATCGCTGGCAATATAACCCAGCGGATGACCTACATGCAATCCTGCACCACTGGGGTACGGAAACATATCCAACACATAAAACTTAGGTTTGCTACTGCTGTTTGAAACGCTGTAGGCTTTTGTGTCAATCCATTGCTTTTGCCATTTCTTCTCAATCTCTCTGAACTTATATTCCATGTACCGTTCCGGTTAGTTTTTATTTGTAATCGACGTTGTTAATTCTGTTGAGCTGTTGTTGTGTCACTCACTGCATCTGTCATGCACCCTTCATCTTCTTTTCCCTTTATGCATTGCACCTGAAGCACACAAACCATACACCTAATCATCAAATGCAAGGAATGTTGACAAAGCTGTGAAAGAAGACTTAAAAAAACTTCTTCACGCAGCATTTCTGCATCGCCCGTAAAATAAGTGCTGCACACACCCGTTTAACGGGCAACAAAATTAAGGATTACAGGGTTTGGGCAGGAGTTTTCTGCTAAATTTGCCCACATCCTGTGTAGGGCAGGACTTTCCTTTTTTCCGAACTTACATTAAATCAACACGGCATGGCGCAACAACCGAACAAAGCATCAATGAAACGATCCAAACCATCGTACCTCTACAGTATTATTGGTGTGGCACTGGTGCTCTTCATCCTCGGTATTTTAGGGTGGATCTTCTTAAATTTTCAGAAAGTGGGCACTACCCTGCGTGAAAATATCCAGTTTCATGCATGGCTCAGCACCACCAATAAAAAATCGATCGATAGTTTAACAGCTTATGTGGCTGCACAACCTTATGTAAAATCTTCGGCCTATATCAACAAAGAAATGGCCAAAGAGATCTACAATAAAGACGGTAACGAAAGCTGGGACAAGATCCTGGACGAAAATCCCCTGCCGGAAAGCATTGACTTTTTTGCACATGCCGAATACGTACAAAAGGATAGCCTCGATAAAATTACAGCTGACCTGATGACCAAGTTTCCCGGTGTGATCAGCGAAGTGCAATATCCCAAAGCACTTGTAACCACGCTCAACGACCGGGCAAGAAAAGTGGGTATTGTGCTACTTATTGTTGCCATACTGCTGAGTGCCATTGTGATTGTATCCATTGATACGACCATCCGCCTGGCCATGTTCAGTAACCGTTTCCTCATTAAAACCATGCAGATGGTGGGCGCTACCCGAAGTTTTATAGCCCGGCCAATGAATATACGGGCCATTGTAAATGGTCTTATCAGTTCCGGTATTGCCATTGCAGCTATCTGGGCAGTAATAACATGGGCAGAAAGCTATATTCCCGATATGAAGGCCCTGCGTGATCCAAAAATTTACCTGATCCTGTTCGGGTCTATCATTGCTATTGGCGTGGGTATTTCGCTGTACAGCACCCACCGCAGTGTAATGAAGTATTTACGGATGAAACTGGATGAGCTTTATTAGTTCATGGTTAATAGTTCATGGTTCATAGAAAGACCGCCTTTGATTTTTCCATGAACTATGAACCATGAGCCATCAACTACCCCAAAATCCTTATATTGCACCCCTCAAAATAAGACTATGAGCCAAAAAAGAATAGCCAGCATCTTTACCAAAGAAAACTACAAGTGGATGTTGATTGGTGCAGCTGTAATTATTGCCGGTTTGCTGCTGATGATTGGTGGCAAAAGTGCCGATCCAAATGTATTCAATAAAGATGAAGTGTACAGCTTCCGCCGCATTACTCTTGCTCCGATCCTGATCATTGCTGGTTTGATCATTGAGATTTACGCCATCATGAAAAAACCAAAAGAATAAGCTACATAATTTGAAGATGAGCCAATTTGAAAATTTGAAAATTGATTTCGAATTTTTGAATTGGCTTTTTTCATGTTCAAATCCTCTAATTCATCCATTTTCAATTTTGCATTTGTGAATACAATTGAATCCATCATCATCGCTATTGTGGAAGGCTTAACCGAATATCTTCCTGTTTCATCAACCGGCCATATGATCCTTGCTGAGCGGCTGATGAATGTGCCACCAGATAATTTCACCAAACTGTTCACCGTTGCCATACAGCTTGGCGCTATCCTGAGTGTGCTGGTATTGTACTGGAAGAAATTTGTGCAGGTACAAAACTGGCAGTTCTATGCAAAATTGATCGTGGCTGTAATACCGGCGTTGGTATTGGGTAAATTATTCAGCGACCAGATTGATGAGTTGCTGGAAAGTCCGCTGACAGTTTCCATCACATTGCTCATTGGTGGTATTATTCTTTTGTTCATCGATAATATTTTTAAACAGCATACAATACAAGAAGAAAAAGATATTTCATTCGGCAAAGCATTTATCATTGGTTTGTGGCAATGTGTGGCTATGATACCGGGTGTAAGTCGCAGTGCTGCCAGCATTATTGGTGGCATGCAGCAAAAGTTAACACGCTCACTGGCTGCTGAATTTTCTTTCTTTCTTGCTGTACCCACCATGGCAGCTGCAACAGGTTATTCCTTATTCCTCAAAGACTGGAATGAAAACGGTGTGGAAATGAAAGGCTATGATCTTATTCTTTCCAGCACACAAAATACACAGGCATTTATTATTGGTAATGTTGTTGCGTTTGTGGTAGCCATGCTGGCCATTAAATTCTTTATTGGCTTTTTGCAAAAACACGGCTTCCGTTTGTTTGGCTGGTACAGAATTATTGCAGGCATTATTTTACTCATCCTGTTTATGACGGGTTACCTGAAATAGCATTTCGGTTTATTGTCCTATTTTCATAGAGCAGGTTTGTTCCTGCTCCACTTAAAACCAACTTATGCAGACTGCTTCTAAAAAAATTGTAAACGGCTGGGCCATGTACGATTGGGCCAACAGCGTTTACAACCTTGTAATCACCACCACATTTTTTCCTGCGTATTATGCCGCTGTAACAGGCCTTAAAAATTTTCCCGACGGCATCACATTTCTTGGCCGTACGTATGTAAATACAGAGCTGAAGGATTATGTATTGGCATTTGGTTTCTTACTCATCGCCCTGTTATCACCCATTCTTTCTTCCATTGCCGATTACAAAGGCAATAAGAAAAACTTCATGCGTTTCTTTTGCTACCTCGGTGCAGTGAGTTGTTCCATGATGTATTTTTTTGATAAAGATCATGTAACCCTCGGGCTTATTTGCTTCATGTTTGCAGGAATTGGTTTTTATGGTTCGCAGGTGTTTTATAATTCCTACTTACCGGAAATAGCTGCGGAAGAAGATATGGATCGCATTAGTGCCAAAGGTTTTACCATGGGTTATATTGGCAGTGTGTTATTGCAGATGGTTGGCTTTGGGCTTGTACTTGTAATGAAAGAAGATCCATCCATGCCGTTGAAAATTACATTTCTTTTAGTTGGTATCTGGTGGGTGGCGTTTGCACAAATACCCTTCAGCCGTTTACCCAACAAAAGCAATAAAAAAGAACGCAAACTAAAAAAGCATGTACTGGTCAACGGGTTTCATGAACTGCAACTCGTGTGGAAGCAACTCAGTCACATGCCTGTGCTCAAGCGCTTCCTAACAGCTTTCTTTTTTTACAGCATGGGTGTGCAAACAGTCTTACTTGTTGCCATTGATTTTGGTATTAAGATCTTAAATCTTGAAAACATTAAACTCATCATCACCGCTGTATTATTGCAGGTTGTGGCTATTGTTGGTGCGCTGCTTATGTCAAGACTGTCGGGAAGGTTTGGCAATATTCCTGTACTCATCTTTACCGTTATATTGTGGGTATGTGCATGTATTGGCGGTTACTTCATTCAAACCGAAATGCATTTTTATATTGTGGCCTCGTTTGTGGGGTTGGTCATGGGTGGTATACAGGCGTTGAGCCGTGCAACTTATGCCAAGCTGATGCCTGAAACAAAAGACACCACTTCCTTCTTCAGTTTTTATGATGTAACAGAAAAGTTTGCCATTGTTATTGGTTTGTTCTCTTTCGGTTTTATTGAAGGCATGACCCATAACATGCGCAACTCCATTTTGGTACTTATCATTTTCTTTGCATTGGGTCTGTTATTCCTTTGGCATACCTTGCGTACACAACGAAAAGAACAAATTTCAGTATCATGAAACTCTATTCTGTTAATACCGGTTATTTTAAGTTAGATGGTGGTGCTATGTTTGGCGTAGTGCCTAAAAGCATCTGGAACAAACTGAACCCTGCTGATGAAAATAATTTGTGCAGCTGGGCCTTGCGTTGTTTGTTGATTGAAGATGGCAACCGGTTGATATTGGTGGATACAGGTAATGGCACCAAGCAGGATGAAAAATTCTGGAGCCATTATTATTTACATGGTGATGATACGTTGGAGAAATCATTGGCAAAACATGGTTTCAGTAAAGATGATATTACAGATGTGATCCTCACCCATTTACATTTCGATCATTGCGGTGGTGCTGTTGACCTTGTTGATGGTAAACTGGTGCCTGCGTTTAAACATGCAACTTACTGGAGCAACGAACAGCATTGGGAATGGGCAACCAAACCAAACGACAGGGAGAAAGCATCGTTCTTAAAAGAAAATATTTTACCGATAGAAGAAAGCGGGCAGTTGAAGTTTGTTGAATCGGATCAATACATACGTCCGGTTGGAGAGGGCTGGACTGCTGTGGCTCCAAACTCGGGTGTAAATTTCCGCATCCCGTTTACTGATAATATTTCTATTCGTTTTACTGACGGGCATACTTCTGCAATGATGTTGCCTCAACTAAATTACAACGGCAAAACAATTGTGTACATGGCCGACTTACTTCCTTCGGCTGCACATATTCCTATTCCCTATGTAATGGCGTATGATATGTTTCCGCTGACTACATTGAATGAAAAGAAATCGTTTCTTACTGAAGCTGTGGAGAACGATTATATTTTATTCTTTGAACATGATCCAAAGATTGAGTGTTGCACGTTGCAACAAACAGAGAGAGGAATCAGAATGAAGGAAAGTTTCAGGTTGGATGAAGTGTAAAGAATACTTTCACGCAAAAGCGTAATGAAGCAGAGACGCAGATTTACAGACCACCACTCACTACTCGCCACTAACCACTTGCGGCTGTATTACTACCTTGTACTGATCAATCCTGTTAGTTTATGCCGGGTATTTTTGTAACCCATCATATCCACTTTTACACTGCCAACTGATATGGGGCTTTCGATCCTTACCGGAATACGGTTGGCATCATCACTCACCCAAACCGTCATTTTTTCGCCGCCCTGAAAAATGGTTCCTTCAATGAGCAACGGCTTAAACTTAATGGCATTGAACTTACCATATTTTGTTTTGATCTTTTCTTTACCAAGATAACGCACATACAGTCCATACGTTTTATCATCAATAAACATATTGAACGGAATACGGTCGCCCACTTTGTATTTATTAAAATCAATGTTGCGGGAGTAGTAAATAGCACTCAACACATCCTGCACACATTCAGGTGTTTTAAATGTTCCGCCTTGCGATGTGGCGGTATTTGATTGCTGATTAAATGATACTGTTTCAAATTTTTTAAAATCGCCTTCTAAAATGTTTCTTACAAACTTATAAGGCTGCAAAGTAGCCGTATCAATATAGCTTTCATATTTATCACGCACTTTAAAAAAACCATCAAAGAAAGAAGTGGTTTTGCCATCGCCCACCAGGTGGTAAACAGGTTTGCCATTGTATCGTTCACTGTAAATGTTAAAGTTTGCTTCACCACCATACACATAAATACCTGCAAGTGTATAATACACGTGATAGTTAATAGACTCACCGGCATGCCATGCTGAATTACGGATATTGCCGCAAAACTCCTCTGTTGCTGTTGATGGCTGTACAGTAAAGGACAACAATAACACTGTAAACAAAGCCAGAATGTTTTTCATGCCACTCATTTTATTTCTTTTCGAAAACGCATTTCCGTTTGCTGTTACCAACCGGCCGGTTTGGTATATAGACAAAGCTATTGCCGGAATGGTTTCATCGTTCTTTAAATATTTTTATCGAAAGTAATAACAAGCTGCCAATCAATGCCGGTAATACCAGGTTTACCAGCCAAACCAGTGTACTTCCCGCCAATATTGCCAGCGTATTGCTGCTGAAAACCGAAATAATCCCAATGGCAACTTTTCCCCTGATGCCCACATCGGCAATAGCAAAGCTCGGTACAATGGCCATGATCAGGAAAATTAGTGCCACACTCCAGAACCCTTCCCACCAGGGCAAGTCCACATCCAATGCCTGCCAAATGAAAATATATTGCACGGCAAAAACAACAAAACGTAAAAACGAATAAAATAATATGGTGTAATAAGTTTTGTTCAGCAGCTGATCAAGCACATTGGCGAAAGCCAGTTTCTGCCGCAGCCACGATATCCATTGCAGCATTTTTGCCAGCAACTTCATCCGGAAAAAGAACAACCCCGTCAGCACAATAAAGAACAACACCGACCAGATAAACACATTCAGCAAAATGCCGGAGAAATGATTTCCATCCAGCTGTACCTGCTTCAACTGTTCTTTCAGTAACAGCAGCGATGCAAACCCGCACAATAATGTTACCAGCAATTGCCCCACACTGCTCACCAGTGTTAAGGCAATTCCTTTTAACCGGTTATCAGGTTTCAGGTAAACGATCCTGCCGCCATATTCGCCAATACGGTTGGGGGTGTTCACAGCCAACGACAATCCACTCAATACCGATTCAAACGCTTTGGCAAACGACAATGGCTGCAACTTGTTTACCAGCAAATACCATTTCAATGTTTCAAGCCCCCAGTTAACCGGCATCAGCAATAAACCCAGCCATAGTTTCCAGCTGTTTGTTCCGCTAAATGCATTTTTCATGTGTTGCCATGCCTGCGGCAGATCGGGCTGGCGCATTACCTGTTTGTACAGCGATATACTGATCCACACAAAAAGTACGGGGCCGAGAAAGTAATTGACGAAGATTTTGAAGTTCCTGTTCAGTTTCTGTTTATTTTGGTCAAAAATAATCTGCTCCTTGCAAAAATTTTCGAAAATCATATTGGGTATTGATCCGGGTACTGTTGTGATGGGTTATGGGTTGATTGGTATTCAAAAACAGGAATTGCATTTAATAGAAATGGATGTGCTGAAACTGGCGAAGCATAAAGATGTGTACCTGCGCCTGCAACTGATACACGAGAAAGTGAAAGAGATCATTGAAACACACAAACCCACCGACTTTGCCATTGAAGCACCGTTCTTTGGAAAAAACGTACAAAGTATGTTAAAGCTGGGCAGGGCACAGGGTGTGGCCATTGCCACGGCTATGAGTGCCGGACTTGCAGTAACAGAATATTCGCCCAAAAAAGTAAAACAGGCAGTAACAGGCAGCGGTAATGCTGATAAGGAGCAAGTGTGGAAAATGCTGCAGCACTATCTTCACTTTAAAGCCAAACCAAAATATTACGATGCCACCGATGCATTGTCCGTTGCACTTTGTCATCATTTTCAAACAAACAAACCCTTACTGAAAACCTTAGGAAAAGTAAAAAACTGGGAAGATTTTGTAAAGCAAAACACAGGAAGAATAAGGAAGTGATTACTGTTTCAATCCTTCATACAGTTGTTTGTGCTCGTTTCTTGAAAAATGTTCCTGCACAAGTGAAAACGAAAAAGGAACAGCAGGATCAATCAGCAATGCAGTAGCCCAGAATGGTTTTGAAAGATACAAGTGGTCCGATACTTTTTTCCAGCCATAACTCTTCATCTTCATCACTTCAGCAAAATACTTATCAAAGCATTCCGCACAATCTGTGGTTTTGGTTTGTTTATAGCATTTGTTCTTTGCGTTAAAGTAACAGGTAACATCAAGTTTTCGGAAAGAGCTGTCACGCACCTGCAGCTGTACCGTATTATCAGCTTTGTTTTCTACAATATTGATTTTACTTTTCGCTTCATATTGATGAAACATTCGTATCACTGCTTTTTTTGATCGCAGCAAATACATCTGCGCTGATGCGGGCATAACAATAAAAAAGCCTGCAAGCAGTACTACAACATACAAACAGGCAGGCTTTCTTAATTTCATACAAGACGTATTAATCTGTTTTCCGCATTTTTTTCAGGTTCAGCAAAAAAATCACGGCAGGAATATATGCCAGTAAATACAGCGGGTTAAAATGACCAAACAACAGGTCAACAAATAGTTTCAGTGTAACAACAATTACAAAGCTGATGGGGCCCCATTTTTCCATGGTCCATGTGCCACTCAAAGCCACAAAGCTGAACACCATCATCAATGCATTTATAGCGGGGTAAAGCGTATCAACACCGCTTTTGTTCAATGCAGTATTACCGGTGTACGAAAAAACGATCTCCCCCAATCCCCATGCAAATAAGGCAACACATAAAATGGTGATCAACATAGGGCGTGGACTTCTTTTCCCTTTTTTACGTTTATAGCCGTACTGATCGTAACGTATTTCGGTCATTGCTTACTGTTGATTTAATTGTTGCAGTATTTTTTGCTGAGCAGCTTTCAACTGCTCATCGGTTAACTTCAGTTTTGGCCGGGTAAAGTTCAAATCATCGGCACTGTTAATCGGCACCAGGTGCAAATGTGCATGCGGTACTTCCAGCCCCACAGTGGCAATGCCCACACGGTCGCAATCAAATGCTGCTTCCATGGCTTTTGCAATTGGTTTTGCAAACAACAACAGCTCGGCAAGATCAGCATCATCCACATCAAATATCTTATCTACTTCTTTTTTTGTTACCACCAGCGTATGCCCTTCCACCATTGGAAAAATATCAAGAAAAGCATAGAAGCGATCGTTCTCTGCAATCCTGTACGATGGTATTTCACCTGCTATGATCTTTGAAAAAATACTCATACCCCCAAACAATTTTGAACGAAGATAAAAGATGACACGTTGTATGGCAGATCCATTCTTCATTCAGTTAAAGGTAGCAAATACTACTGCCCGTTTCCCACCTTGTACCTTG